>NZ_FR885274.1:70204-159652 GCF_000436315.1 Parabacteroides sp. CAG:2
CGATAGGGAAAGAAGCGGTTAAGGTGATTACCTATAACGTGAATAATTTCAATACGGACGGAAAGAAACAGCTTCCTAATATAGCGGATTGGCTGAGAAAGGAGGACCCGGATATCGTTTGCCTCCAAGAATGCCCCGTTGAATCGGCCCTGCGGATGGATTCTGTCGCCAAGACCTTATCGTTCCTACCGTATTATTGCTCTACCCGTTCGGCTACGAAAGCGGCGGGCAACGCTATTTTCAGTAAATATCCGATCCTTCGTTTTGAGTCTATCCTATACCCGGAGTCTAGCAATAAATCCTTGTTTGCCGTCATGGATATCCAAGGGGATAGTGTTCGTGTATTTAATAACCATTTCCAAACGACTAGCGTGAATGCCGTAAAGCCTCGTCTTTACCAAGCCCATGCAGAGGGTAAACAATTGGAGGAAACCGAGGCCGCCTTCCATATGGCTTTTCAGATGAAGAAGAATTTCGTGAAACGGGCGACTCAGGCGGATTATATCCGTCAGATGTTGGATGCCGGGGAGGGGCCCGTGATTATTTGCGGTGATTTTAATGATACACCGGCCTCTTATACGTACCGTACCGTGAAAGGTGATTTAACGGATGGGTTCCGTGACTGCGGCTCTGGTTTCGGGTACACCTTTCGTCAATTAAAGCGTATATTTCGAATTGATTACATAATTTATTCTCCTGATTTTAAGGGTGTAACTTATGATTCTCCTAATTTAGACTACAGTGACCATAAGCCCGTCGTATGGTTAGGATATGTTAATTAACACACCCAAAAGGATAGTTTTAGAACCTTTTTCAACTCATGCTGTTTTAATAGTGACTTATATATAAGCACAAATAATAGTATAAACTGTTTTAAACGTTAAAATGAGATGAAAAAGATTTTTCCTTTTTTTCTGTTAGTTCTTCTGTTGGCTTCTTGCCAAAAGGACCCGGACATGTCGAAATTGGACAATGATTTTCTGGTGTTCACGAATCACGATAAGGACGCGAAATTCGAATCGTTCACTACGTTCTACATTCCGGATAGTGTATTGGTTATCGGCACAAGCGAGAAACCTCAGTTCTGGACAGCCAATGAAGCAGACGATATTATCACTACATTGGTGAATAATATGGAAAGCCGCGGTTTCAAACGCACGCTAGACAAAGATAACGCCGACTTAGGTCTGCAAGTTTCTTACGTACAAAGTACTCAATATTTCGCTGACTACAACGATGGCTACAACTACCCGTACTGGTGGTGGAACTATCCGGGATATTGGAGTCCGGGTTACTGGGGACCAGGTTGGGGAAATTGGTATTACCCGTATCCTGTAGTGTATAGCTATAGTGTAGGTTCCTTGTTGACAGAGTTAGTGGATTTGGATACTCCTGCCGCTTCTAAGGCAGACGCTAAACTTCCGGTTCTTTGGACTGCTTACATGAGTGGCTTGTTGTCTGGTTCCGATAAATTCGATACTCAGCTGGCTGTTCGTGCTATCGAGCAAGCATTTGTACAATCTCCGTACGTAAAGAAATAATAATTCGAATGATTAAAAGTTTGAGATTCTATGAAAAAGATAAATAAATCAATCAAGTTAATCGCTTTACTCGTAGTTTGTATGGCGATGCCTACTCTGGCTGGCGCCCAGGTTTTGAAAAACGCGTATTTCAATGTAGACTGGCAAATCAACTCTCCGTTCGGTCAAGACTTTTCTAAGAAGACCAGCGGTTGGGGTGCTCACGCTGAGGGTGGTTACTATGTGATTCCTAATTTCGCTATAGGTGCGTTCATCTCTTATCATACAAATAATGAGTATGTGGACCGCCAGACGATTCCGGTAAACTCAACATCCGTAATCACTTCCGATCAACAGCATTCTATCTTCCAGTTGCCTTTTGGTGCGGCTTTCCGTTATAACTTCGCTCCGGAAGGACAATTCCAACCGTATGTTGGCGCTCAGTTAGGTGCTAGCTATAGTGAGATGTCTACCTACATGAACGTGTTGAAGGTTTACGATCGTAACTGGGGATTCTATGTAGCTCCCGAGATCGGTATGACCGTGTACTTCACACCTCAGAAACAGATCGGCGTACATATGGCCGCTTATTATAACTACGCTACCAACAAGGGTGATGTCCTCAGCTATCATATCGATGGTTTGAATAACTGGGGTATCCGCTTAGGTCTAGCGTTCTGATAGACAACGTTTGTTCTTTTAAGTGTTTTATGTAGTTTAGGGAAACGGAGGGCAGTGAATGTCTTCCGTTTCTTGCTTTTATAAGATCTGTAGTTTCACCCCGAATGAAAGGCTTAAATAATCTTTTGGCTTCAAGTAGCTGTTGCCGATAGCATTTATTATATACAAATCGCAAGTGCTTAACTCATAGAAGAAGCTGATGGATTTATGCCAGCTACTATTTGGATTCAGTTTGAGTGTGATCCGCTCCCCGATAAAGATATGGTTACGGATGCGGGTGGAGAACCAATAATATCCCGGGGGATACTTATTCGGTTGCTTGGCCCAGAAATCCCGGTCAAATAGGAAATTTACGTAGATACCGCAACAAAGAGGCTCGAAAGATACTTTTTCTCCCAGATCGATATTCCAAGGAAAATAGTTTTGTTTCAAGGTGAAAGTCACGTTTGCGTGATCATTTGCGTTGCGGGGGACGATACCCAGCAACATATCCGTTTCCCAATGATTCCGGTAATAATTCCAACCGGTACCCACGGATAGCATCGCCATGGAACCTGCGAATTGTACTTTTGTATAGCGGGGGATGACCCGTTGCCATGCGTTCTCGTACCGTTGCACTCGTTTCGTGTATTTATCCTCTTGCGCATGGAGTGTAAGGGAAAAGACACAAGTTAAGAGGAGAAGCTTAAAAATTGACCACTTCATACATATAATCGTCAGGGGTTAAGGTAAAAAGAAGATAACTTCGTTTGGCGATATTGGCGCAACCGTAGTAGATAATGCCATCCTCAAACAAATCAGCTGCCGATACGCAATGATTATGTGCATGCAAGCAGAACATTAAAGATGGTAATGTCTTGATATAAAGTTGGAACACGTCTTTCACGTTATTGTCGAACTGTTCGTTCCCGGGAGGGGCGTGCATGACTACGATCGTGCGTTTATTACGGGTACTATCCGCTATCTCATTCTTTAGGAAATTAAAATCGGGTACCGGATGGGAATAATCATACTCGATAGCGTTCGTATTGAGGCATACGAATTTCACGTCGCTCACGACAAACGAGAAGTTCTCATTCCCAAAGATTTTACGAAATACTTGGTCGCCATTACCGATCACGTCGTGATTACCGATCAACCCTACGTAAGGCACTTTTAGTTTGGACAAGATATCATCGTTCCACTCGAATTCCTTCTTTAAGCCGAACTCCGTATAATCTCCTCCATGGATAATGAAATCGATGCTATCTAATTGATTAACGTACTTGACGAAATCTTCCGTCTCATTATAACTCCGCTGGGTATCGCCCATAAAAATAAAACGGATCGTGTCCTTCCCTTCGCAGACTTTCTCGATACGCTCGATATTGGTCGGGTTGATCTCCCGGGAAGTATCGGAATCCAGACGACCGTCATACGGATGATAGTCGATTAAGTCGCAAGCCGTGAGGAGTGTAGCGGCAGAAAGCCATATGTATTTCTTTAAAAACATAGCATCCTAACTTTTTTATATGCAAAGTTAGGATGCTATCAGTACCAAAAAAGGTCATTTCTGAGCTTATACTGGTCTAAAATGTATATTCTATAAAGCGAATACTTGCTTTATTTCCGTGAAGTCGGATAATACGATATCGGCAGTCTCATTTCCTTTATAAGCGCTCCAACCAATACTTTTTAGCCAGATTGTCTGGCATCCGATCCGGGTGGCGGGGACGATATCCTTATCATAGGAATCACCTACGACAACAATCTCGTCGGCGGGAAATCCCAGTTTATCCACTCCTAATCGGAAGATCGCCGGGTCCGGCTTACGGATACCTACGACCGCCGATTCCACGATAGCGCCGAATAAATGATCCAAACCGAAATCTTTCAACACGGATTCTATGTTCCCATAGAAGTTCGATACCAATACCAATGGGTAACGTTCCGCTAATTGCTCCAGAATGGGGCGGGCGCTATCGATTGCCTTCCGGGCGTATTCGTAACACCAATCCGCTAATTGTTCCGGTAACTCCGGGGTAACCGCCTCGGCGGATAAATGCCCGTTCTCTTTCAGCCATTGGATTTGTAAATCGCTTTTCAAGCGCAGCATATCCAGAAACGTATGATGAGGCTTCACGATCGGATTCTTTCCAAGCGTTCTTTCTCCATGTACATAAGCATCACGGAAAACCGCTTTGGATACGGGAACCTTCAAGGCCTCATACGCCATCCAGATCACCTCTGCCCAGTGCATGCCGTTACTGTCTATCGTTCCGCCGTAATCAAAGAGGATTCCTTTTACTTTGTCTAAATTGAACATAATCGAATGGGGTAAAAAACGTTATAACTGTTTGCTGAAATCTTCACAAATATGCTCATGCTTTTTGATCATATAGAGCAACATCGAGTTTAATACGGTCAGCTCGAATACGAAATACAGCCAAGGCATGTCGATGAAAAGGCTGACAAACAAAGCGATCACCCGGGTATTGAATGATAGCATATTCGTATATTTCATTAATGGCAGGCTCTGTGTTCGAAAAGCCTTACGGAACCATTCCGGCGCTTGTCCGTTGTATTTCTCACGGATGATGTTCATCATGTGTTGGAATTTAGGTGTCCATGCTTCTTGACCTACCGTATAATTAATGTAGAAGGTCTCGAACAATTTATAGATAAAGTCATGTTTCCAACTCATTTTCTTATAATTCTCCTTCAATTGGGGAGAGTGGGAGAGCTCGCTACCCGATTTACCTTTCAAGAACAACAAGTGAATATTGCGATAATAATCCGCCATGGCCGCTTGCTTGCTATGGAAGAATCCCGTCGTAGCCGCCAATAGCCAGATCCATATTCCCCATTCCGGCGTGAGGCGTAAGCAGATAGCTGCGTAGATAGCGATAAACCAGAAATCGCCGGCGGCACCGTCCAAAATACGTCCCAAGGCACTTTTCTGTCCGGTCATACGGGCCAATTGTCCGTCTGCGCTATCATACGAGTTTGCCCAGATTAACAGTAACATGCCGATCACGTTGATAGCGAGGCTCTGGAAATAGAAACAGATACCTGCCGTTATGCCGATAAAGATGCTGGCGATCGTGATACTATTGGGCGATACCCCCAATTTATTAAAGAACAAAGCCCATTGGTAGCCAATAGGACGATAGAAATGAATATCGATAAACTCCTCGGTGTCCAAAGATTTTAAGGTTGACTCCAGACTGGGAGTAGACTTAGTCTCACTCATGATTGATTTTGTTAAAACGATTTAGATGTGTTCTCGCATAAGATCCCAGATACGACGTGCGATGTTTGGAGCCGCTTCTTCCCGGCAAGGGGCGAAACTAGGCCAATCGTTGAAATCGATAATCCGCATGACACCATCCTCGGAGACAATGCAATCTCCCCCGTAAATATGTATGTTCAATACCTCCGCAGCCTTGTGGCAAAGCAGACGAAGCTGCGCTTCGTCGAAGGGGATCCCCTTCGCTGTACCATTGATAACTTCTAAACCAAATTTACTATGATGCATGTTCGATGGATAGAACCAATAAAAGAAATCGGTTCCAGCTACCCCGTAAAATTTCACCAAATCGCCTACCAGATGCTCATTGATTACCGCCGACGGGATACCACGGATAGCGTATTCCTTCAATATGCTTTTCGCCTCTTCCGGGTTTCTTACGTAGGTGACGTCTTCCCGGTGGATGGCGTGGAAATCTCCCCGTTTGATCCAGCAATTAAAGAAACCGGCTTTCTCAAGGGCTTCTGTCGGATCCTCATCTGTCCGTAAGATTAAACTTTCCGGATGGGAGATATGATTGGATAATAGGAGGCGGGTCATTTTCTCACGGGTACAATTCTCGATCCCGTAACCCGAGTTCACCACGAAATAATTTTTATCCTCTAGTTCTTGCAGCTTATGGATGGACTTCCAGTCTCTTACCATATTAAAGATACCCTTTTCCTTCGGGTCTTGTAGCAGCAGATCCGATTCGATATATTCGTTTACATCGCATCCCAATTTTCGTAAATGCTGGGCTGTCAAGGCGAAGATCGCCGCGTCGTTGCCGATATGATTGGGGGAGAATTGATTTCCTCTGCGGATACCTGCTAAAGTTAATTTACTCATTGTTAGACAGTATTCTTTATGACTTTAAAAATGATTCGGCTTTCAAAATGTCATCGGCGTGATCCACGTCGATGATCTTGCTGAAAGGATAGGCCTTTAGCCTCAACCCCTCGGCGATGAGCTGCCGTTGATAATTGCGCATTCTCGACATTCCCTGCGAGATGGCGTTGTTCAATACACCCAGAGCCGGACGCCTCAAGCAATAGATACCTCCCGATATGTAACGGCAATCACCGTCTGCCTGATCTAGGAAATTCCGGACGTAAAGTTCGTTGTCTGTTTCTACATATAAGGGTTTCTCGTCATCAATAAAATCGGTGACGGCCATCAATCCGTCCAGTTTATCCTCTTGGATGAACTGTTGGATATAGCCGCTGAACTCTTCTTCCTTGAAGATCGTGTCTACAGTAGTTAAACAAATCTTATCACCATCCAGATAATGACTCAGCTCGTAGAAGCTGTGCATAGAGCTGGGGGTGGATTTTACCAACAGGTAAAAGGGTATAGGTAGTCGCAGGGCCTTCAGGTAATCCTGTACCTCGGTCATCTCCTCGTTTACGATGATACTGATAGAGGTAGCGTTATTTTTCAAAAAAACGTCTATCAACCGGTCTATCAAAGCGACACCGTTGAGTCTAACCAGAGGCTTTGGCCACTTAACACCTTCTTGCGCCAAGCGGGAGCCTTCGCCGGCGGCAATGATCGCGTAATCCATAACTTTTATTAGTTCAAATAATAATTTCGCAAAGTTACGAGATTTCTGAGATAGTTTTAGGCTATATCGTTGATATAATTGGTCAAAATTTCTATAAATTAGGACTATTTGACTAGAACAACAAAGACGTTATAAAGAGCTTGAATGTTTTTTTGAAAATAATTATCGTTTTATAGTTGCTAATTCAAATAGAATGCTTTCCTTTGTGCCATGAACAAAAGATAGTTTGTATAGCTCTTTTATCTTTTAGCATTTATTCATCAGCGATGATAATACTTTCTTTTAGAGATTGACTTCACCAACCATCCTTGTTTTATTATTAATTTTTATTTTTTTATATCATTTTCGTATGAATATTTACATTGGAAACCTGAATTATCGGGTAAGAGAATCAGACTTACAACAGATTCTGGAAGAGTATGGTGTTGTAGACTCAGTTAAAATCATTGTTGACCGTGACACAAAACGTTCTAAGGGCTTCGCTTTCGCTGAGATGCCTAACGCTGCAGAGGCTCAAAAAGCTATCGAGGAGTTGAACCAAGCTGAGTACGAAGGTCGTCAGATGGTTGTTAAAGAAGCTATCCCTAGACGTTAAATTTTAGAAGAAAGAAATTTTTAAAATAAGACGAAAAAGCGGGGAAACGAGGTGAAAACTTCCGTTTCCCCGCTTTCTTTTTTCAGTGTATTTTGTTTATGTTCGCGAGAAATTTTAAGAGTGATGAAGAATATAGGTGTTAGGAGTCTCATTGTGGGTCTTTGCTTGATGGGATTGGGGAGTTGGTCTCCCTCGCTGAAGGCGCAGATCGCGGATCGTGTCTATAAGACGGATTATCATATCGACCCGGAGAAGGCCCGGGAGTTGTCCGTGGAGTTGGATAATATTAGCTTCTTCAAGGATAACGAGTATACGGGTAAATTTACCAAAGGGTATTCGTTGCCGGGGCTTTGGGTACAAGGCAAAGCGGTTTATTATCCCTTGCGGAATATCAAGTTGGAGGCGGGTGTCCATATGTTGATCTATCATGGGGCGAATAAATATCCGAGCATGGCTTATCAGGATATCGCTTATTGGAAGGGAGACCAATACCAAAAAGGGGTACATGTGTTGCCCTATTTCCGGGCGCAGATGGCCCTCTCGGATCATGTGAACATCGTGCTGGGAAATATTTACGGCGCTTCCAACCATAATTTGATAGAGCCTCTTTATAATCCGGAGTTGAATTTGACCTGCGATCCCGAGGCGGGCTTGCAGTTGTTGTATGACTCGAAGGCTTTCGACTTGGATGTGTGGGTGAACTGGCAGAGCTTTATTTTCCGGGAGGATGTGCATCAAGAGGCGTTTACCGTCGGGATCTCTTCGCGGGTAAAGTATAACGACCCGGCTTCCCGTTTCCATTTCTATACGCCGGTGCAAGGATTGGTGCAGCATAGGGGAGGCGAGATCGACACGATCTTCAACAATTCCGTGCAAACCTTGATGAATGGCGCGATCGGTGTCGGAGGTGTATGGAATACCGGACATCGTATTTTCAAGAACTTGAACGTGGAACTGGATGCTACCGGTTATTATCAGCAAGCGGGAGAGATATGGCCTTTTGACAGCGGATATGGCTTGTATGCCCGTGCTTCCGCCGATATCTATGATTTCCGGGTGAAAACGTCGTATTGGACCTGCAAGGATTTCATCTCTATGTTTGGTAGCCCGTTTTTCGGGGCGGCCTCGATGATTGATGAGGGGGTTACGTTCAACCGTCCGCAAATGATCTATCTGGGGGTGGAATATTCCCGGCAACTAACGAAGGGTTTCTCGATAGGGGTAGATGTGGACGTTTTTCATCATCTCTCCGGAGATATGAATGATGCGGATGGAGTAAAACAACCGATGGGAAGCGCCACGAGTTTTACGGCAGGGGTTTACATGCGTATCAATCCGTCTTTCTTGATTAAAAAATTCTGATCATTACCTTCATACATAAACACAGTAGTATTCGATTGTGAATACTACTGTGTTTTTCTATGAATACTATTGTGTTCAGCCGTGAATACAATAGTGTTTTTATTCAATTACTAAATCAATCTTTTTCAGTGTCTTATCGTCCGAGGAACCTCCATATAGGATTTGGTATTTACCCGGGCGAACCTCCATGGTCTGCGTATTGTCATTGAAGGATTGGAAAGCTTTCGGTTCCAATTGGATGCTAACCGGTTGTTCGCTGCCAGCCTTCACGTTCACACGTTTGAATGCTTTCATCGCTTTTAGCGGTCCGGAAGGATCGTTCGGGTTCTTGATGTAGATCTGAGCGACCTCGTCACCATCCATCTTGCCTGTATTGGCGATATCGAAGGAGAGGGTAACCGATTCGTTGGAAGCGATCTTATCCTTTGACAACTTAGCGTTCTTATAATCGAATGTTGTATAGCTCAAGCCATAACCGAACGGATAAAGCGGAGTCTGCGTCATGTAACGATAGGTACGGCTCTTCATGCTGTAATCTTGGAAGTCCGGAAGCTGGTCTACGGATTTATAGAACGTGATCGGCAAGCGTCCGGCCGGGTTATAGTCTCCGAATAAAACGTCGGCCACGGCTGTTCCACCTTCTTGTCCGCCATACCAAGCGTTCAAGATAGCGTTTACATGATCGTTCTCCCAGTTCAATGCCAATGCGCTACCCGTACATACCACGTATACTACAGGCTTTCCGGTGGCTACCAAGGCTTTGACCATTTCCTTCTGTACGGCCGGGATCTCGATATTCGTGCGGTCGCCTTTCCGGAAACCTTCAGCGTCTACCGGCATTTCCTCACCTTCCAGACGTGGAGAGATACCACCTACGAATACGATGACATCAGCGTCTTTAACCTTGCTGGCCGTAGCTTGGAAATCTACGGGTGTGCGTACGCCTACCGTAAAGTTCAGGTCAGCGCTACCCGTGCGTTGCATATATTCGATCTTTATGGGATATTTCTCACCTTTCTTAGCGTTTAGCGTATAGAGTTTTTCCGCTCCATATTCGTTTTCCCATACCTCGGCGACTTTAGCCGTATCGATATACAGGCGGAATGCGTCGTTTCCGGATAGTTTGAACTCGACAGGACCATCTATCGGAGACTCGAATTCACCCGTAAAGCGAGCCGTGAAATTCGTCAAGTTCACGTTCGGGGCGAATTGGGTGTTACCTCCGGTGGTATAATGAAGCTCTTTCGCTAATCCCTTGTAGGCGGGGGTACCCTCGAACTCGGTATTGTTGAAGAATTCGGAGGCGAAACCCTGTCCCGCTGTGGAAGATACGTGGCTACCTAGGTCTGTCACGACAAAATCGGCGGTATGGTTGCAACCCAGCTCGTAGATAACCTCTGCGTTCGGGACTTTATTGCGGATACCTTCCACGATCGTGACGGTCTTGGTCGGGAAGCCGTTGTAGTTGGCCCATAGCATAGTAGAGTCCGCCGCGTTAGGTCCGACTACGGCGATCTTCTTGATATTCTTGTCCAGAGGAAGCATATTATTCTTGTTCTTCAACAAAACGATACTTTTACGTGCCATATCCAGTGCCTTGGCGATATGCTCCGGGCTCTCGACTACGCTGTAAGGTATTTTAGAATAAGGAACCCGCTCGTCCGGATCGAACATACCTAGCTCGAAGCGGCCTTTCAGTAGGCGGCGTAAGGATACGTCCAGATCTTTCTCCGAGATCTTACCGTCGGCCAAGGCTTTGTTTAGCGCACGGTAGCTACCGCCACATTCTAGGTCGGTACCGTTCAATACGGCGTCGGCGGATGCGCTCTCAGCGTCCGGGTGCGTCTCATGACGAGGCGTATTCTTGTCTTTCCTCCAGAAATCATCGATAGCACCGCAATCGGACAGGATGATATTGTCGTATCCCCAACTGTTACGCAAGATATCGATCAATAATTTGTCGCTACTACAGCAAGGTTTACCCTCGAAACGGTTGTAGGCGCACATTACCTCTTGTACATCGCCTTCCTTAACTAATGCCTCGAAAGCTGGAAGATACGTCTCGTACAGATCACGAGGAGTAGCCTCTACGTCAAACTCATGACGGTTCCATTCCGGACCGCTGTGTACGGCGTAATGCTTGGCGCAAGCGTGTGTCTTGTAATAATTCGGATCATCACCTTGCAATCCACGGGTTACGGCTACACCCATCTTCTCGGTCAAGTAAGGGTCCTCTCCATAAGTTTCCATACCCCGTCCCCAGCGAGGGTCACGAAAGATATTGATATTCGGGGTCCAGAAAGTAAGACCTTTGTAACGGTCGTACTCCTTGTCCTTTTGGTATTGATGGTATTTGGCACGGGCCTCATCGCTGACCATCGTGAAGGTCTCGTGAACGGCGTTATCATCGAAGGTAGCCGCCATGGCGATCGCTTGCGGGAATACGGTCGCACGTCCGGCACGAGCCACGCCGTGAAGAGCCTCGTTCCACCAGTCGTAAGTCGGGATTCCCAAACGCTCGATGGCGGGGGTTACGTTCATCATTTGGCCGATTTTCTCCTCCGGTGTCAGTCGGGATAGTAAGTCGTCGATACGTTCCTCCAAGGGAAGATCCGGATTCCGGAAAGGGTAATCTTGTTGTTTTTCACTACAAGAGGCGGTGAGTAGGAGGGTGATCATCGCTACTGTCAGTTGTTTCATTTTCATGTTATTAAATTTTAGATATTGTTTATCTTACATTATTACTTATTGTAAACTATTTTAAGATAGATCGTTATCTTTGATATTGATGATGCAAAACTACGATTTTAGAAGCATTTTTTCAAACAGGAATACTTAAAATAGGTTACTTTCGTGGTTATTCATTTAAAAGCCCTATTTTTGCCATAACAGATTAAAACACGAAAGAATGATGAAGAAGTATCTATTTTTGTTACTAATAGGGGCCGCTAGCCTGACGGCCTGCGGAGACGATGACGATCCCGTTGTTCCGGAATTGAATAAGCTAACGAAAGTTTCTTGTTATAAAGACGGATCTTCAAGTCCGCTTTTTACCGCTGATATCAATTATACGAGCGATGGCAAGATCTCAAATATAAATTTGGGAGTGGATAAGTTATTGTTCATTTATTCGGATGGTAAATTCTCTGTCACAGGCATTCATTCCGGTGAGGTTATAGAGGAATATACGTTAAGCGGAAATGTAATTACAAGTAAGAAGATCTCTCAAGAGAATCCATACGCCAGCAACGAGATCTATGTAAGCGATGAATATTCCTATCGTTATTCAGGCTCGAATTGGGTGTTGACTTCTTGGAATGCCCGTTGGCCGAAAGAGCTTGGGACGGGATACGAGGAGAGAAGTTATCCGGAGTACGAGAAATATACATGGGAGAACGGCAACGTGGTTCTATATGCCCAGTCATTGGATAGCCGGGAGATGAGGTACGAGTATAGCGTGGCGGAGGCTCCTAAGAACTTCCCTCTGCGAGTGATCGGTTCTTTCTCGCCGGTTGGCTTTGAGTCTGTAACTCCTCTGAACTTGTTATATGGTATCCAGAACCGGAATCTTCCGATCCGTGCCTACACCTATACGATCCCTAACCAGAGCGAGGTGAAAGCTGAGTACAAATACACCTATACCACCGTGGGAGATTATATAACGGGTATGACTATCGATGAGAATGACGGAGGAACCGCAAGCTCTTATAAGTATACTTTCGAGTATAATTTCGCCGTGAAATAAGGAACCATGCCTTGTTTGGTTTAATTAACATACGCATATGCAGCATTTCCGCCCTAAAACGCATTTCTAATTTTATAGAATTAAAAGGTTGATTAGTTTAATTGATAAACTTAGAAAGGAAGTATTATGAACGGATTCTTTAATTTTAGGAAATTAGTTGTAGGTGTAATGGCGGCTACTTGTTTTATGGGATTTCAATCTTGCTTGGACGATGATGATGATTATCCTTACAGTAAAGTGTTGCCGAATGCGTTGGTGACGGTTAAGCCGGTCGATGATGGTTCATATTTTCTTCAATTGGATGATAGCACGACCTTGTTGCCTGTCAATATGACCTCTTCTCCCTTCGGGCAGAAGGAGGTGAGAGCGTTGGTGAATTTTGACGAGACGAACGAGTCTAGCGGAATTTACAGCAAGGCCGTAAATATTAATTGGATCGACAGTATCCTTACAAAACCAATCGCTCCGGATTTGGGGGTGACTAGCAACGATTCGATCTATGGCTCCGACCCTGTGGAGATCGTGAACGATTGGGTTACCATCGCCGAGGACGGATATCTGACACTCCGTTTCAGGACGATCTGGGGAGACCGCAATAAGGCTCATTTTGTAAACCTACTGACGGGCAAGGACCCGGAGAATCCTTATGAGGTAGAGTTCCGCCATAATGCTTATGGCGATGTATATGGTGCATATGCGGATGGACTGGTCGCTTTTAAATTGGATAGCCTTCCGGATACGAATGGTAAGACGGTTAAGTTGAAATTAAAATGGAAGTCATTCGATGGCGATAAGTCTGTGGAATTCAATTATTGTTCACGCAAGTCTACTCCGGCAAAAGCATCCATAGCTGCCGAGAGAAGCACCTTAAATTTGAAATAGGTCGGTTTGATCGTTTAAATAGATGGGGATTTGGCAGGGAGTGAATCTCCCTTGCTTTTTGAAAGTTCTTTCCTAGTGATAGGGAAGGACTTTTTTTATGGATAGAAACAAAAAAGGACTCTAAGAAGAGTCCTTTTTATTCGTGGGCAGTGATGGATTCGAACCACCGAAGGCGAAAGCCAGCTGAGTTACAGTCAGCCCCATTTGGCCACTCTGGTAACTGCCCATTCCAATATATTTTCTTGAGCCTCTTGTCGGATTCGAACCAACGACCCCGAGATTACAAATCACGTGCTCTGGCCAACTGAGCTAAAGAGGCATCTGTTATTCGTTTGCGGGTGCAAAGGTAGTAATAATATCTTACGATGCAATAGCTGGAGGTATTTTTTTTCAAAAGGGAACGAAAAAAGCCGTCCGGGAAAACTCCCGGGCGGCTCTTCTCTACACGTAACTTACATCAAATTAAATCAATATCTCTTACCAACGGTTTCCCAGTCGATAATCCCCCACAATGCGTTCAAATGATCCGCACGGCGGTTCTGGTAATCCAGATAGTAAGAATGCTCCCATACATCGAATCCCATGATCGGAGTCAATCCCTTAACGACCGGGTTACTACCGTTGGGTTCTTTGGTAATTGAAAGTTTGCCGTCTTTATCTTTAGCCAACCATACCCATCCTGAGCCGAACAAGCCTGTACCGGCAGCCACGAACTCTTTCTGGAAGTTCTCGAACGATCCCCACGTAGACTTGATAGCCTCGGCTAGCTTACCCGTAGGCTCGCCACCTCCGTTCGGGGAGAATTGGGTAAAATATAGATTGTGATTCAATACTTGGCCGGCATTGTTGAAAATGGCTCCGTCAGACTCACGAACGATCTGCTCCAGCGGAGCGTTCTCGAATTTCGTGCCCTCAATCAGCTTATTAAGGGTATTTACATAGTTCAATAAATGTTTTCCGTAATGGAAATCAATTGTTTGTTTGCTGATAACTGGTTCTAAACCGTCGTTTGCGTACGGTAACTGGATTAACTCGAATTTCATAACTTCTTCTTTTTTATCTGTTATTTGACTATTTGTGATCATTAATAATAAACTTAAACATAATGTAAGCATTGTCTTCTAGTTTTTTATGTTGATTTACTATATAAACAGAGCCGAGGGGATGAAAGTTCTGGGTTCGGTGATGATTTTTTAGTGAAAATATGTTTGCGGCTAAAGTTTTATAGGGAAAACTATGCGTTATATATCGCGAAAGTTTCTATTTTTGTGCGCTCTTAAGCTTTTATTAATTAGTAAAACATATTTGTAGATGGTAAAGAAAGTTGGGAATTTAATTCCAAACACCTTTTTTATTACAAAAGGAAGTGGCGAATCAGACTTGGAGAAACACGCTGGTTCTTACCACATGGCTCTTTATGACGCCGGTATCTCTGATTTCAATATCATGACGTATTCGTCAGTGATACCCGCTACGGCACATCTGGCAACCATGGATGAACTAGACCTTCCTCCATTTGGTTCGGAAATGAAAACGATCATGGCTGTATCCCATGGATATCAGGATGAGTTCGTGTCTGCTGGTGTGGTTTACGCATGGATGTATAAGGATGAGAACTTTGATGAGAAGGTTGGTGGCCTTGTGTGTGAGGTCAGCGGACGTTACCGTATCGAGGAGCTTGAGTCTCGTCTGATCCGTGTTATCAACGATCTTCATCAGAAGACGTATGGGAAGTATTATCTTGGAGAGCTTAACTTTATCACCGAGGGAATCACGATCGAGAAACGCTATGGAACGGCGTTGGCCGCCCTTTGCTTTGTGGATTTCCTTCAACCGGAGATCGAGGAATAAGTCGTGTTGAGTATTTTTTGTGATATTTATAGAGCCGGTTCCTTTCAAGAGCCGGCTTTTTTGTTAACTTTGAGCAACAAAAAACATATAAATATTGTTTTCGTGATATGAAAAAGATAATTAATCCGTGGGAAGGGCTGGACGGTTATATGTGTTTCGGTTGCGCTCCAAACAATCCGCTGGGGCTGCATATGGAGTTTTTTGAGGATGGTGACGATATCGTGGCGTTCTGGAAGCCTCAAGGTACTTACCAAGGATGGCTGCGTACGTTGCACGGAGGTATACAGACTACGCTGATGGACGAGTTGGCCGGCTGGGTGGTCTTGCGGAAGTTGCAGACCTCCGGGGTGACTTCACGCCTCGACGCCAAGTTTATGAAGAGTATCTCTACGGACGAGCCCCAGCTGACGATACGGGGACGGATGACAGACCGGAAACGGAACGCCATCTTCATAGAGACCGAGATCTATAACTCGGCGAATGAGTTGTGTACCCGTGCCGAGATGGTTTATTTCATCACCCCGCAAGAACGTGCGATGGAGGAGTTTGGTTTTTGTGGGTGTAAGACTGAGGATGAACATTAGTATAAATAAAAAGAAAAGTTAGGTTATTATGAAGTATGTTGGGGCTCACGTGAGTGCGGTCGGTGGGGTTGAGAATGCCCCCGTTAATGCCCATGAGATCGGTGCGAAGGCTTTTGCCCTTTTCACCCGGAATCAGAGGCAATGGAAGTCGCAGCCGTTGAAGGCGGACAGTATTCATTTATTTAAGGAGCGGTGTGAAGCGTACGGTTACGATCCGGGATGTATCTTGCCGCACGATAGCTATTTAATCAATCTGGGGAACCCGGACGCCGAGGGATTGCAGAAATCCCGTGACGCTTTTCTGGACGAGATGACACGCTGCGAGCAACTGGGACTGAAAATGCTGAATTTCCATCCCGGAAGCCATTTGGGGAAGATGGAGGTGGATACCTGCCTGTCTCGCATCGCCGAGTCGATCAATATCACGTTGGCTCAGACGAGTGGCGTATGTGCCGTGATAGAGAATACGGCGGGGCAAGGCTCGAACTTGGGATATACCTTCGAGCAGATCGCCTATATTATAAACGAGGTAGAGGATAAGAGCCGGGTGGGAGTATGCCTCGATACGGCGCACACGCTTGCCGCCGGTTACGATATAAAGACACCGGAAGGATTTGCCGAGACATTCCGTCATTTCGACGAGGTGGTCGGCTTTTCTTATTTAAGGGGTATGCACTTGAACGATTCTAAAAAGGAGCTGGGATCACGTGTGGACCGGCACGAGAGTATCGGTAAAGGCTTGATGGGCCTTGATACCTTCCGCATGATCATGGCGGACCCCCGTTTCGACAATATGCCCTTAATCCTAGAGACCCCGGACGAGGCGCTTTGGCCGGAGGAGATACAGCTTCTATATAAACAATTAAAATCTTGATTATATGTTCATTTTAATGCCTGTCATTTTTGTCTTAGGAATCCTCGCTATTGCCTTGGAGGATAAGATCAAAATAAATAAAGCGGCCATAGCGTTGTTCATGGCTATCTCTATGTGGATGATATTGATGTTCGATGCCTACAATATTTTCGTCGAACGCTCTAATACGATCTTTCAAGAGTTCTTGACCCAGAACCCGGAGATGGCCAGCTTGCCCCCGCATGAGCAATTTATTAATTTTATATCGAACCGTGCGATTGTTTATCATTTAGGAAACGTCTCCGAGACGCTTTTCTTCGTGATGTGTTCCATGTTGATCGTGGATATCGTGGATAAGCATGGTGGTTTTAGGGCCGTGACCGGGTATATCCGTACGCCGAATAAACGTAAGCTGTTGTGGTATATAAGTTTCGCTACTTTTTTCTTCTCCGCCTTGTTGGATAACTTGGCAGCCGCTATCGTGATCATGGCGGTGTTGCGTAAGCTGGTACCGGATCGTACGGATCGTTTGAAATATGCCTGTATGGTGATTATAGCGGCGAACGCCGGTGGCTCATGGTCGCCGATTGGTGATGTGACGACCATCTTGCTTTGGGTCGGAAAGAATATCTCGGCGATGCACCAGATCTCTCACGTATTTATCCCTGCTTTGGTTAATATGTTGGTGCCGTTGACGATCGCCCATTTCTGGTTGTTCAAGAAAGGATCTACCTTGCGTGTGTTGAGCGAGGAGGAGCAAGGTGACGAGTACATACCAGAGATACCGAACCGCTCACGTCGGATGATCTTTGTGATCGGCGTGCTTTCCTTGGCGTTGGTGCCTGTCTTCCAGATGGTGACGAACTTGCCGCCGTTCTTGGGCGTCTTGCTGGGATTGGTGATCCTTTGGTTCTATACGGATTTGATGTATAGCAAGCTGCACATGCATGAGTCCCAGAAACTCCGTATTTCCCAATTGTTGCCGAATATCGATTTGGCTACGATCTTCTTTTTCTTGGGGATCTTGATGGCCGTGGGAGCATTGGAGACTTCCGGGCAGCTAGGGATCATGTCCGCTTTCTTGGATAAGCATGTGCATGAGCCGTATCTGATCAGCTTCGTGATCGGCGCCTTGTCCTCCTGCGTGGATAACGTAGCCTTGGTAGCTGCTACGATGGGTATGTACCCGATCGTGGAGCAGGTGGCCGACTTATCGCCTTACGCCCAGTTCTTCGTATCGGACGGTGGTTTCTGGACCTTCTTGGCCTATTGCGCCGTGACGGGTGGTAGCATCTTGATCATCGGATCGGCTACGGGCGTTACGGTAATGGGATTGGAGAAGATCGATTTTATGTATTATACGAAACGGTTCTCTATCTTGGCGTTGATCGGCTATTGTTGCGGCGCCGGTGTATATATGCTTTTATTTGCTTAAAACTTTATTTATATGAAGAAGAGTTGGATTTTATTAACCGCTTGCGCCGCCCTGTTATCCGGGGTGGAGGCTATCGCCTGTACCGGTTTGCTGGTGGGCAAGAAGGCTTCGACAGACGGTTCGGTAATGATTAGTTATGCGGCGGACTCGCATTCCCTGTATGGGGAGATGTATCGTTGGCCCGCCGCTACATGGCCGAAGGGCGCCATGTTGGAAGTGAAGGAATGGGATACGGGGAAACCGCTGGGCAAGATCGCCCAAGTGGAGAAGACCTATTCCGTAGTGGGTAACATGAACGAGCATCAGGTGGCTATCACGGAGAGTACGTTCGGCGGACGCCATGAATTGGTGGATACGACGGGTATCATGGATTACGGTAGCTTGATCTACATCGCTTTGCAACGTTCCAAGTCGGCCCGTGAGGCGATCAAGGTCATGACGGACTTAGTAAAGGAATATGGCTATTACAGCAGTGGCGAGACGTTCTCTATCGCCGATAAGAACGAGGCTTGGGTGATGGAGATGATCGGTAAGGGACCGGGTAACAAAGGTGCCGTTTGGGTAGCGATCCGCATCCCGGACGATTGTATCTCGGCGCATGCCAACCAGTCCCGTATCCAGCAGATACCGTTTGACGATAAGGAGAATTGCATGTACTCGCCGGATGTGGTTTCTTTCGCCCGTGAGAAAGGATATTTCAAGGGAAAGGACGCTGATTTCAGTTTCGCCAAGGCTTATTGCCCGTATGATTTCAGCGCCTTGCGTGGATGCGAGGCTCGTGTATGGTCTTTCTTCCGTAAATATGATACCACGATGGATCAGTATACGGATTTTATCAAGGGTGATCCTTCCAAGGAGCCGATGCCTCTGTATGTGAAGCCGAATCGTAAGCTTTCCGTTCAAGACGTACAGAATGGCATGCGCGACCATTACGAGGGAACGGATCTGGATATGACGAAAGATGCCGGTGCCGGCTCGTATAAGGTTCCTTACCGCTGGCGGCCGATGACGTTCGAGGTAGACGGGCAGGAATATACGAATGAACGTGCCATAGCGACGCAACAAACGGGCTTCGTGATTGTTCCACAAATGCGTAACTGGTTGCCGGATGCTATCGGTGGTATCTTGTGGTTTGCCGTGGACGACGCTGATATGGCGGTCTTCACTCCTGTATATGCGTCGGTAACGGATGTTCCGGAGTGCTATCGGGTGGGAAACGGCGATTTGCTGAACTTCTCTTGGACTTCCGCTTTCTGGATTCATAACTGGGTGGCTAATATGGCTTACCACAAATATAGCTTCATGATTAAGGATATCCGTAAGGTACAGCAAGAGTTGGAGAATGGTTATCAAGAGACCGTACCGGCTATCGATAAGGCGGCTCAGGAGTTGTATGCCAAGGACCCGGCGGAGGCTGTCAAGTTCTTGACGTGGTATAGCACGACTAATTCAGACTCCGCTACCGCCCGCTGGAAGCAATTGGGTGAGTATTTGCTGGTAAAATACATTGATGGAAACGTGAAGAAAGAGGTGAACGGACAGTTCAAGCGTAATCCGTACGGCCAGCCTGCGTCTCCCGATTTTCCCGGATATGACGAGGACTATTACCGTAGCATCGTGAAGAGTGCCGGCGATCGACTGAAAGTAAAATAAATACCAATAATAATCTAATGTTGAACTAAACGAAAGAAAGCGTATGAAAAAGTTTGTAATGATGCTGATGTTAGCAGTCTTTAGTCTGGGAGCTTATGCGCAGACGCAGCAAGGACAATCTGCCGTGGGATTTAACATCGGTTATGGATTCGATTCGAAGAATGCCACGTTAGGAGTTGATTACCGCTATTGTATCACGGATGCGGTACGTTTGAGCCCCTCTCTTACTTATTTCGTAAAGAATGATAATCACAGCACTTGGGCGATCGACTTGAATGCTCATTATGTAGTGAAGTTAAGTGAGATGTTCGGTTTTTATCCATTAGCGGGGCTTAGTCTGTCCTTTTGGAATTGGGATGCGGGCCATGGCCTTTCTCATAACGAGACTCGTCTGGGAGCCAATATCGGTTTAGGCGGTGAGGTTTATGCTACCGACAATCTTTCGATAGGATTGGAGGTGAAGTATAATATCATCAAGGATTTCGATCAGGCCATGCTGGGTGTTCGCGTAGGATATAGTTTCTGATCCCAATATAGTCACAGCCCCACGGCAGTACTGCCGTGGGGTTACACCAGTACTGCTTCCGGCTCTCGCCGATACTGGTGTAGCCCATTGCCGGTACAGGCGTTTCCTTTATTCCTTCATTCCTTCACCGGCTCCTACACACACACACACACGCACGTATACGCATACGCGTATTATTAATGTACGCATACATGTGTGTGGGTGTGTGTAAAGGGGTAGGTGAAGGAATGAAGGAAATAATCATTTCCTTTTTCTCGATTGCTTACCATCTCAAATAATCCTCGAACGTGACTTTCTCGAAATTGGGGATTACCTCATATACTTTATCTCTTAAAGATTCCGCCGGATTCGTCGTACTTAACCCGATGACACGCATCCCTGCGTCCTTCCCGGACTGTATGCCGTTGAAAGAATCCTCGAATACGATACAATCCTCGGGAGATACGTTCAAGTCTTTCGCCGCCAATAGATAACACATCGGATCGGGCTTACCTTGCGTGATGCGGTCGGCGGTCACTAGGGTATCGAATAGATTGTCCAGATGTAGAAGCCCGAAAGCCCGTTTCACCTTCGCGTTATCCGAGCTGGTAACCAAGCCTATCTGTACGCCGTGCTCCTTCAGCATACGGATGAACTCGATGGAGCCGGGCATGGGAGGCAAGGGCATCGTCTTCTCATACTCCGTGGATTCTTTGGTCACCATTTGGCGGAACTCCTCCGTATATCCGGAAAAATACTTCTCCAGAATATACGGTAGGGTCGTACCCTTTATAATATCAGCGAAATTATCGATACCTAAGCCATAACGTTTAGCGGCATCGTTCCAGAATAAATCGTAAATAGGTTCCGTATCTACTACTACGCCGTCAAAATCGAACAAGGCGGTCTTTGGTTGTTTCATATAAATAATCATTTAATATTTATATCGCGAAGATACGTCTATTTTTTATGAAATCAATTATCTTTGTGGACGCACACATAGCTTGATTATATATATATTAAAAATAAATAAGACATGAAGACACTAGTAATTTGTACCGCCATGAGCGCTATGATCCTTTGCGCCTGCGGTGGAAAAAACACGCAAAGCACGGAAGAGACAGCTAAGGTAGTACCGATGGCCGTAATTACACCGGCGATCAATCAATTGACCGACCAAGAGAAAGCCGAGGGTTGGGCGCTCCTTTTTGACGGTAAGACAACGAAAGGTTGGCGTGGAGCGCACAAAGACGCTTTCCCGGATCACGGATGGATGGTGAAAGACGGCGAATTGATCGTGCAGAAATCCGATGGTAGCGAGTCTACGAACGGAGGCGATATCGTTACGGAGGATGAATATTCCGCCTTTGAGTTCAGTGTGGATTTTAAGATCACCGAAGGGGCCAACAGCGGTATTAAATACTTCGTGACCGAGCAAGAGAAGCAAAAAGGCTCCGCTTACGGCTTGGAGTTCCAGCTATTGGATGACGCTAAGCACCCGGATGCCAAGCTTTACACGACTTTCCCCGGTAGTCGTACCCTTGGAAGCTTGTATGATCTGAAGAAAAGCGAGAACATCCATTTCAACGGCGTAGGAGAGTGGAATACGGCCGTGGTGAAGGTATTCCCGAACAACCACGTAGAGCACTGGCTGAATGGTGTGAAGGTATTGGAGTACGAGCGTGGCAGCAAGGAGTTCCGTGATTTGGTGAAGGGCAGTAAATACGCTGATCCATCTTATAATGCGGGTGGTGCTTTCGGCGAGGCTCCGAAAGGACACATCCTTTTGCAGGATCATGGGGATGAGGTAGCGTTCCGCAATATCAAGGTGAAGGAGTTGAAATGATCGCCTCGTGACTAATTTTTCGTAACAAAAGGGTGCCGATTTAAAAAAAGTTGTTACTTTGCGGCGAATTTAGACTACTAACTTTAAAAGATAACAGACAAATACCATGATTTGGAACGAAACTATTGAATGTATGGACCGTGAGGAAATGCGGAAACTACAGAGCCTACGGTTGAAAAGAGTTGTTGAACATGCTTACCATAACTCCCCGTTTTATCGCAAGAAAATGCAGGAGATGGGCATTGCTCCCGACGATATACAGACAATAGATGATATAACGAAATTACCGTTCACGGTAAAACAAGACTTGCGTGATAACTATCCTTTCGGCTTGATGGCCGTGCCGATGTCCGAGATCGTCCGTCTGCATGCCTCTTCCGGTACGACAGGTAAGCCTATCGTCGTGGGATATACCCGTAAGGACTTGGGTATTTGGGCCGAGGTGGTGGCTCGTTGCCTGACCGCCTATGGTTTGACAAAGAACGATTCCGTGCAAGTATCCTATGGTTACGGAATGTTTACCGGAGGCTTGGGTGCCCATGCCGGAGTGGAGAATATCGGTGGTACGGTGATCCCGATGAGTAGCGGTAATACCCAAAAACAAATCCAGTTGATGCACGACTTCGGTGCGAAGGGTTTGGCTTGTACGCCCTCGTACGCCTTGTATCTGGCGGAGACCATCCACCAGTCCGGTATTCCCTTGGAGGAATTCCAGCTACGTGTCGGAGCGTTCGGTGCCGAGCCTTGGACGGAGAATATGCGTAAGGAATTAGAGACAAAACTAAATATCAAAGCTTACGATATCTATGGCTTGACGGAAATCTGCGGGCCGGGCGTTGGAGGCGAGTGTGAGTGCCAGAACGGTACCCACCTGTGGGAAGACCATTTCTTCCCGGAGATCGTGGACCCGAATACCTTACAACCGGTGGAACCGGGACAAGTAGGAGAGTTGGTCTTCACCACGCTTACGAAGGAGGGTATGCCGATGCTTCGTTACCGTACACGTGATTTGACCTCGCTGACTTACGAGAAGTGCGCCTGTGGACGTACGGCGGTTCGTATGGGACGTATTTTAGGTAGAAGTGACGATATGTTGATTATTCGTGGCGTAAATGTTTTCCCGTCTCAGGTAGAATCCGTAATTTTGGAGCTGCCGGAGTTTGAGGCGCATTACCTGATCGTGGTGGATCGTATGAACAATACCGATACCTTCCAGATACAGGTGGAGGTTCGCCAAGAATACTACTCGGACGAGATGAACAAGATGATCGCCTTGAAAAAGAAGATCGCCGCCCGCATGCAGAGCGTGATCGGTTTGCAACCGGACATCAAGATCGTGGAGCCGCGTAGTATCGAACGTAGTATGGGTAAGGCAAAACACGTGATCGATAAACGTAAGTTAGTATAACCTCTAAAAGATTAAGTACTATGTTAATAAAACAATTATCAATCTTTCTGGAAAACAAGAAAGGCCGTTTTACGGAAGTCGCCAAGATATTAGGGGAGGCAGGGGTCAATATGTCCGCTTTCACGGTAGCCGAGAATTCCGATTTCGGTATCCTTCGCCTAATCGTATCCGATACGGAGAAAGCGATATCCGTGCTTCGTGAAAAGTTATACGCTGTAAGCGTGGCCGACGTGGTATGCTTGCATTGTCCCAACCAGCCGGGAGCCTTGGCAAAGGCGATGGATATCATTACCTCGGCCGGGATCTTCATTGAATATATGTACGCTTTTTCTCAAGGCGACGCTGCTAACGTGATCATCCGTCCGGACGATGTCAATAAGTGCGCGGAGGTTTTGAAAGCGAATAAATTGGAATTGATCGCTGCTAGCGATTTATATAAGTTGTAAATATTAACGTTTTGGGTTTCATTTATTCGCCTAAAAGCACTAATTTTGCACGCTAAAAGTATGTGAATGAAAAAGGTTGTATTTTTACTGATGATGATGACAGTACTATTATCCTCTTGTGGAGAGTATAATAAGATACTGAAGAGCACGGATTACGAATTGAAATATTCGTACGCGAAGAAATACTTCAACGCGAAGCAATACTCGAAATCCGCTACTCTGCTGGATGAACTGGTTACAATCTTTAAAGGAACAGCTTATGCCGAGGAGTCCTTGTACTTGTTGGCGCAAAGCTATTACGGTCAGAAAGATTATCAGACGGCTTCGCAATACTTCGAGACCTATTATACGACCTATCCGAAAGGGGAGTTTACGGAATTATCCCGTTTCTATTCCGGTTATGGTTTGTATCTGGACTCTCCGGATCCCCGGTTAGACCAGTCGCAGACGTATAAGGCGATCGAGCAGTTGCAACTTTATTTGGAGTATTATCCGCAAAGTGAACGGGCCGAGGAAGCGCAGAACATCATGTTCGAGCTTCAGGAGAAGTTGGCTTACAAGGAATTGATGGCCACCCGCTTGTATTTCAATCTAGGTACCTATATGGGGAATAACTTCCAGTCTTGCGTGATCACGGCGCAGAACGCCTTGAAGAATTACCCGTATTCCAAGTATCGTGAGGAATTCATGTTCCTTATCATCCGTGCGAAGTACGAGTTGGCGCTAGTATCCGTAGAGGAGAAGTTGCAGGGCCGTTACCGGGATGTGGTTGACGAGTATTACAACTACATGAACGAGTATCCGGAAGGTAACTACGTAAAGCAGGTAACGAAGTTCTACGACTATGCCAGCAAGCGAATTACAGATGCATATTAAGCGAATTTAATCAATAAAACGAAAATGGATTACAGAAAATCAAACGCTCCTACCAATACGGTAACCCGTGACATGATGAAGTTAAGTGAAGAAACGGGTAACGTATATGAGACAGTCGCTATCATTTCAAAACGGGCGAATCAGATTAGTGTTGAGATGAAACAAGATCTGGAAAAGAAACTTCAAGAGTTCGCTTCTTACAATGACAACTTGGAGGAAGTCTTTGAAAACCGTGAGCAGATCGAGATTTCACGCTACTATGAGAAACTTCCGAAATCAACGTTGATCGCCGCTCAAGAGTACGAGGATGGCAAGGTTTATTACAAGAATCCTGCTAAAGAGAAGAATAACTTCTAAGAAGAAATATTTTTGAACATCGGAAAGGCTGACCCTCAAATGAGTCGGCCTTTCCATTTAAAACGAACTAATTACCATGTTACAAAGAATACAAACTGTTTACCTGCTAATTATCGTGGCGCTTACGGTCGCTACCTTATTCTTGCCGTTGGCCGTGTTGCAACAAGGAGACGCTCTCTTTTCGTTCGATGCTAGCGGGTTGAGCACGATGATCGGTGAGCCGGAATTACTATACCCGGCATGGGGCTTATTTGCCTTGACTGCTATCATCGCTATCATTGCCTTAGTGACGATCTTCTTATATAAGAAAAGAATCCTGCAAATCCGTCTTTGCGTGTTCAACGCATTGCTGATATTGGGCTTTTATGGTTTCTTTGCCTTCTTGATCTATTCCTTGAAGGGGGATATGGAAGGTGCCAGCGTAAGTGTTAAGATCGCTCTTTCCTTCCCGTTGGTCAATCTGATCTTGGATTATCTGGCGATCCGTAATATCGGGGCCGATGAGGCGCTGGTACGTTCTTTGGATCGTTTGCGTTAAGGCTTTCCAGATAAATCATTGGGTATAAGATATTAGGTAAGGGACTCTTTTTGTCAAGGGCCCCTTATTTTATGTCCGGAAAAGTATAATACATAAGACAATATTATTTTGTATATGAAACAATATTGTTTTTCGGTGAAATATATCTACTTTCGTAGAATACAAATATCCGTTACCAATCATGAAGAAGACTCAGCTTATCCCCATCGCTTTATTGTCGGTATCGGCGGTAGCGAACGCCCAGAATACCAGTTGTCCCCCGAATATTATCCTGTTCTTGGTGGATGATATGGGATGGGAGGATACGTCCTTGCCTTTCTGGACTCAAAAGACGCATTATAATGAGGTATATGAGACCCCGAACATGGAACGATTGGCGAAAGGGGGTATGATGTTTACCCAAGCCTACGCTAGTAGTATCAGCTCGCCTACCCGTTGCAGCTTGATCACGGGGACGAACGCCGCCCGTCACCGGGTTACGAACTGGACACTTTTTAAGGATAAGACGACCGACCGGGAGAGTGATGTGCTTACCCTGCCGGATTGGAATTATAACGGCGTGGCCCAAGTGGGCGGGACGAATAATACGTTTGTGGGTACTTCATTCGTGCAGATATTGAAGAATAACGGATATCACACGATCCATTGCGGCAAGGCGCATTTCGGGGCGATCGATACCCCGGGGGAGGACCCGCATCATTGGGGATTCGAGGTCAATATAGCCGGGCATGCCGCCGGAGGTCTCGCCAGTTACCTCGGCGAGAATAATTACGGGCATACCAAGGATGGTAAACCTTACGCTCCGAACGCTATCCCCGGATTGGAAAAGTATTGGGGAAGCGACACCTTCGCTACGGAGGCCTTGACGCAGGAGGCGATCAAGGCGTTGGACAAGGCTAAGAAATATAACCAGCCGTTCTACCTATATATGTCACATTATGCGATCCATATCCCGATTGATAAGGACAAGCGTTTCTACCAGAAATATATCGATAAGGGGTTAACGGCTAAAGAGGCGGCTTACGCTGCCTTGATAGAGGGAATGGATAAGAGTCTGGGCGATTTGATGGACTGGTTGGAGAAGAATGGCGAGGCGGATAACACGATCGTGATCTTCATGAGCGATAACGGCGGTCTTTCCAGCGAGCCCGGATGGCGTGACGGAGAGATCCATACGCAAAACTATCCCTTGAACAGTGGTAAAGGCTCCGCCTATGAGGGAGGAGTCCGTGAGCCTATGATCGTGCGTTGGCCGGGGGTGGTGAAGCCGGGAAGCAAATGTGATAAATACTTGATTATAGAGGATTTCTATCCAACTATCTTGGAGATGGCAGGCATAAAGGGGTATAAGACCGTACAGCCGATAGATGGCGTCAGTTTCATGCCTTTATTAAAAGGTACGGGAGATCCTTCCGTGGGACGTAGCTTATTCTGGAACTGCCCGAATATATGGGGTAATGACGGGCCGGGAATCGGTCCGACTTGCTCGGTTCGTAATGGAGACTGGAAACTGATCTATTATTACGAGACGGGGAAGAAGGAATTGTTTAATATCACGGAGGATATAGGGGAACATAATGACGTGGCAAGGCAGCATCCCGATATCGTAAAGCGTCTGTCCGGGGAATTGGGTACGTATTTACGGAAAGTGGACGGGCAACGTCCGTCGTTTAAGGCGACAGGCAAACCGGTTCCTTGGCCGGATGAGATATATTAATTAAAAAAAGAAAGAGCATATGGAGTTTTACAAAGCGGAAGAGAATCGCTATGCGGATATGATATATCGGCGGTGCGGACGGAGCGGTATCTTATTGCCGGCCGTTTCCTTGGGATTGTGGCACAACTTTGGTAGTGTGGATGTGTTCAGTAATTTTATCCAGATCGCTCACGCCGCATTCGATCATGGCGTGACTCATTTCGACTTGGCGAATAACTATGGTCCGGCCTACGGATCGGCGGAGGAGAATTTTGGCCGGATATTGAAGAAGGGCTTGGGCGCTTATCGGGATGAGATGATTATCTCTACGAAGGCGGGCTACGATATGTGGCCGGGACCGTATGGGAACTGGGGAAGCCGTAAATATTTAATGGCTAGCTTGGATCAGAGCTTGAAACGGATGGGACTGGAATACGTGGATATCTTTTACTCCCATCGTCCGGACCCGGAGACTCCGATCGAGGAGACGATGGAGGCCTTGGCTGATATCGTCCGGCAAGGAAAGGCTTTGTATGTAGGTATCTCCAACTATGATGCGGACCAGACCCGTAAGGCCTTGGCCGTACTGAAAGAACATAAGGTGCCTTGCTTGATTCACCAAGCCCGCTATTCGATGTTCGATCGTTGGACGGAACCGGATTTATTGCCTGTATTGAAGGAAGAGGGTGTGGGTATGATAGCGTTCTCGCCGTTGGCGCAAGGCTTGCTTACGGATAAGTATTTGCGTGGAATTCCGGAGAATTCCCGTGCGGCGAAATCGACCGGTCATTTGCAGACCTCTCAAGTTACCCCGGAGGCCGTGGAAAAGGCCCGTAAGCTAAACGAGGTAGCCGCCCGCCGTGGACAGACCTTGGCGGAGATGGCGCTCGCTTGGTTATTAAAGGACGAACGGGTAACTAGCGTATTAATTGGCGCTAGCTCTGTCGCCCAATTGATGGATAACCTGAAAGCGTTAGATAATATCTCTTTCTCCGGGGAAGAATTGCAGGAGATAGAGAACATCTTAATATAACGTGAATCGTATCCGATTGTAGAGACGGGGCGTGCCCCGTCTCTACAGCCTGTACAAATTTTTGAATAAATGAAACCGTTCTTATATCAAGTAGCGTCTCTTTTTTACGAGAAATGGGGAGCGGAGGTCAGTCGTCTGGCCTTTGTTTTCCCAAACCGGCGTACGGGACTTTTCTTCCAGAAATATCTCTCGGAGGTAGCCGATATTCCCCTTTTCTCTCCGACAATCCTTACGATCAACGATCTCTTTATCCAGTTGAGCGGAAAACAATCCGCCGACCGGATCAGTATGCTTTTTACCCTGTACGACATCTACATCCGCCAAAGCGGTTCCACCGAGACTTTCGATGAATTCCTGTATTGGGGCGAGATGTTGCTCAACGACTTCGACGATATCGATAAGTACATGGCAAATGCCCGCATGCTATTCAGTAACGTGACGGACCTACGGGAGATAGAGAATGATTTCGATTTCTTAAGTGATGAGCAGATCGCCGCTATCCGTAGTTTCTGGTCCAGTTTTTATCCCCGGGGCGATACGCCGAACCAGCAACAGTTCTTGGCGGTCTGGCAAGTGCTATACGATCTCTATGAGGAATTCCGTGCGACCTTGGCCGCCGAGGGAAAAGGCTACGAGGGCATGATCTTCCGGGAGGTCGTGGAAAGCATGGAACGGGGCGAGTCTCCGGATTTACCTTACGAGCAAATTGTCTTTGTCGGTTTGAACGCCTTGTCCGTATCGGAAGAACGTTTCTTAGCCCAGTTGCAGAAGCGGAAGATAGCGGATTTCTATTGGGATTATGTATCCGATAAGGTAACCGATCCGGATAATAAGGCTTCTTACTTCGTCTCCCGTAACTTGAAGAGCTTCCCTTCCTCGATGAAATTACCCCCCGAGGAGAAGGTAAAGACTGAGATCGAGGTGATCGGCATCCCTTCCGGTATCGGGCAGGCCAAGCACGTCTACACCCTGTTGAGCGATTGGTGCAAGGAAGCGGAGATGAGCTCGGAAGAAGCCCTGCGTACGGCGGTGATCTTGCCCGATGAGCATCTGTTGATCCCGGTGCTGAACGCCATACCGGAGCAAATCCGGCGTATCAACGTCACGATGGGTTATCCCTTGGCGGGAACCCCGGTCGCCTCGTTGATCGAGTATATCTTGGCGTTGCAGAAGAACGTACGCTACATAGACCGGAATCCGTTGTTCTATTTTCGTGACGTGCTGCCGGTATTGAACCATCGCTACATCCTCTCCACCTCACCGGAGATTATTTCCTCCTTAGTGAAAGAAATCACGGAGAACAACAAGATCTATATCTCGCATACGGAGTTAGGGAAAACGCCTTTGCTAGAAATCCTGTTCACGCCGGTGACAGGGGTGGAGGCCTTCTCGGACTATCTGATCAAGGTGTTGGAAGAGCTGAACAAGGTTATGTCCGCCCTTTCCGATGAAGAAGAGGAGGACGCTACCCTACGGACGAACGATTTGGAGCAAGAGTTCATCTTCCATTATTTCACCACGGTAAACCGCATGAAAGAGGTAATGAAAGACGCTCGTATAGAGATGAAAATAGATACCTTCTTCCGCCTATTGAAGCGGGTGACTGATACGATCACGATCCCCTTCCACGGCGAGCCGCTTTCCGGCCTCCAGATTATGGGTGTGCTCGAGACCCGTGCCTTGGATTTCGACCGTCTGATTATCTTATCCATGAACGAGGGTATTTTCCCGCAGCGGAAAGCGGCGAACTCCTTTATCCCTTATAACCTACGCAGGGGTTTCGGGTTGCCTACCTACGAGCATCAAGATAGCGTATGGGCCTACCATTTCTATCGTTTGATAGAGCGTGCCAGCCACGTGAGCCTTTTATACGATACCCGCAGCAACGGATTGCAGACGGGAGAGGTAAGTCGCTTTGTTCACCAGCTGCATTATCATTACGAGGTGCCGATGCGAGATAAATTGGTGGTCTATAACGTATCTTCCTCCAAGACCCCGCCATTGGCCGTGCCGAAAAGGGAGGATATCATGCGCCGTTTAGACGCTTACCGGAAAGGGGGGAGCAAGGCGATCTCGGCGAGCGCTATCAATACGTATCTGGATTGCCCGTTGAAATTCTATTTTTCCGTCGTGGAAGGCATTCGAGAGGAAGAGGAGGTGAGCGAGACGATCGAGAGCGATGTATTCGGAAGTATCTTACATAAAGTGATGGAGGAGCTTTACAAGCCGTTCCAAGGGAAGATGGTTACCGTGGATTTGCTGAAAGCGATCCGTAAGGATACGGCCTTGCTTACCGGAGCTATCGCCCGGGCTTTCGCCAGCGAGTTTTTCAAGACAGAGGTGGTTCGCTCCCTTACCGGACAAAACTACCTGATCGGCGAGATGATCCGCAAATACGTGGAGAAAATCTTGGAGCGTGACGGCAAGCTGACCCCTTTCGTTTACATCGAGTCCGAGCGTAAGATAAACGGTCTGATCAGCCTTTCCGACCATTCCGAGATCCGGTTGAAAGGCTTTATCGACCGTGTGGACGAGGTTCGCGACGCTATCCGTATCATCGATTACAAGAGCGGTAGCGGAACTACGACTTTCAGTAGTATCGAGAGCCTATTCAACAAGGAGGAGAAAGATCGTGCGAAAGCCGTGATGCAGGTATTCATGTATTGCTGGATGTACGCCCATCTCACCGAGAACAAAGGAAAGACGATACAACCGGGCATTTATTACGTCCGTTCCCTTTTCGCCGATCCGTTCGACCCATCTGTCTACCACCGTATCGAACGGGGGAAGTCGGAGAAGGTAGAGGATTTCTCCGGTTATGCCCAAGCGTTCGAGGAGGGGTTGCGAGGCTGCTTGGACGAGATCTTCAATCCAGAAATTCCCTTTACGCAAACCCCTACGGGGAAGGCTTGTTCTTATTGTCCGTTCAAGGGTATTTGCGGTAAGTAGCATTTGTCCCGGTACTTCTGGGAGAGTACCGGAGTACTCCTTGTAAAGTACTGTGGTATTTCTCCGGATAGTACTGGAGTACTCCTTACAAAGTACTGCGGTACCTCTTAGGCAGTACTGCGGTACCTCTTGCGAAGTACTGAGGCGAGGCTTACTGATGAGGAAGCAATTCCACTATCTTTTCCAAAAAGATCTGATCTGTCTCATTAAAACTGTCTAATTTGTCGCTGTCTATATCCAGAACGGCGATTACCTTATCCTCCCATATCACCGGAACCACGATCTCCGAGCGTGAAGCGGAGCTACAAGCGATATGTCCCGGGAAAGCGTCTACGTCCGGTACGATGATCGTACGGGTCTCTTTCCAGGCCGTGCCGCATACCCCTTTTCCGTATTTTATACGTGTACAGGCGATAGGGCCTTGAAAAGGCGCTAATACCAACTGATTGTCTATGACCCGGTAGAAACCTACCCAAAAGAAACCGAAAGTCTGCTTGAGTGCTGCGGCGATGTTCGCCATGTTAGCGATTAGGTCGGTCTCGTTACCTACCAATGAGGCGATTTGCGGGAGCAACGTCTCATACATTTCCTGTTTATCACCGTTTTTAATCCGTAGTTCCTCTGCCATATTTAAACTATTATAAGGTCGCGAATATAAAGAATAAATCGAAATATCCGTATCTTTGCGGCATGACAAAACAAAATTCTCCATTGGTATTAGGGACCGAGCCTATCGGTAAATTACTTACGCAATATGCGATTCCTGCGATTATCGCAATGACAGCTTCTTCTTTATATAATATGGCCGATAGCATTTTTATTGGCCATGGAGTGGGGGCGTTAGCGATTTCCGGCCTAGCCTTGACCTTTCCGTTGATGAACTTGGCGGCCGCCTTCGGTTCGTTGGTGGGAGTCGGCGCCTCTACGTTGGTGGCCGTGAAGCTGGGGCAGAAAGATTATGAGGGGGCGAATAAGGTGTTGGGGAATGTGTTGATCTTGAATGTGGTTTTGGGTGTCGCTTTCACGATCGCTTTCTTGTTCTTGCTTGATCCCGTGCTGTACTTTTTCGGTGCTAGTGAGAACACGATCTCATATGCCCGTGATTATATGCGGATTATTCTGTATGGCAATGTGGTTACGCATATGTATCTGGGATTAAATGCGGTCTTGCGCTCCTCGGGCTTCCCGAAGATGGCGATGTATGCTACGTTGGCGTCGGTCGTTATCAATTGCGCCTTGAATCCGTTGTTTATCTTTGGGTTTGGATGGGGTATAAAGGGGTCGGCTTGGGCGACGGTGATCTCGCAGGTGATCTCGCTTACCGGGCAGTTGATTCATTTCTCGGGACCGAAACAACTCCTTCATTTCAAGAAAGGTATTTATAGGCTGCGCTCGGAGATCGTGAAAGGTATCTTGTCGATCGGTTTATCTCCGTTCTTGATGAACCTTTGTTCCTGCTTGATCGTGATCCTTATCAACCGGGGATTGAAAGAGCATGGGGGAGATATGGCGATTGGCGCTTATGGTATCGTGAACCGTATCGCTTTTCTTTTCGTGATGATTATCATGGGATTTAATCAGGGTATGCAACCGATAGCCGGTTATAATTATGGTGCCCGACTCTATTCCCGGGTGACGGACGTGACCCGGCTGACGATGCGCTGGGCGGTAGGAGTGGCTACGCTGGGGTTCTTGCTTTGCCAGTTGGTGCCGTCGTGGATCGTCCGTATGTTTACGAGTGACGGGGAGTTGATCAGTGCCGCCTCTTATGGCCTGCACATCGTCTTCGCCGTATTCCCGATCGTGGGCTTCCAGATGGTGGCGACTAACTTCTTCCTTTCCATCGGCATGTCTAAGAAAGCGATCTTTCTCTCCTTGACCCGGCAGATGCTTTTCTTGATACCCTGTTTAATCCTCCTCCCCCCGTTATTCGGAACTCTCGGTGTCTGGATCAGTATGCCTATCGCCGATACGGTGGCGGCGATCGTGACGGCGATCGTGCTTGTGAAACAATTTAAACAATTCAAATATGGAACATAACGTGATATTACCTGCGGAATGGTATCCGCAAAGTGCCGTGCAGCTTACGTGGCCGCATGAGAATACGGATTGGGCCCCGATATTGGACGAGGTGATTCCTTGCTTCGTGGCTATCGCCAAGGAAGTGATCAAGCGAGAGAAGTTATTGATTGTCTGTCCGGACGAGACCGCCGTACGTGAACAATTGGGTGAGGTTGATTATGACCGTGTCATTTTCCGTGAGATGGATACGAACGATACGTGGGCACGGGATCACGGGGGGATCTCCGTCTTCGATGAGGGAACGCCCATGCTTTATGATTTCGTGTTCAATGGCTGGGGAATGAAGTTCGCCGCCAATCATGATAATTTGATTACCCGTAATCTTTGTCATATGAAGACCTTCTCCGGTGAGGTGGTGCCCGCTAATATGCAACCTTTCGTGCTGGAAGGCGGTAGTATCGAATCGGATGGGAAAGGTACGTTGATGACTACCGTTGAGTGTCTGGCATCCGTAAACCGTAATGAGTATTTGCAACAGGAGGAATTGGGACGTTATTTGAAAGACGTATTTGGCTTGGATCGTATCCTTTGGATTACCAGCGGTTATTTAGCCGGAGACGATACGGATAGCCACGTGGATACGCTCGCCCGTTTCTGTAGCGAGGATACGATCGCTTATGTCCGCTGCGAGGATGAGGAAGACGAGCATTATGAGGAACTGAAGGCGATGGAGGAGGAGATCAAGGAGTTTACTAGGGCGAATGGTGAGCCTTATCGTCTGATTCCACTTCCGATGGCCGATAAGGTGGAATGGGAAGGGGAACGCTTGCCCGCTACCTACGCTAATTTTCTGATCATGAATGGGGCCGTATTGGTTCCGTTCTATGACTCACCGAAGGATGAGATCGCTAAAGCGGCTTTGCGGGAGGCGTTCCCGGACCGTGAGATCGTGGGTATCAATTGCCTTCCGCTTATCAAGCAACACGGTTCCCTGCATTGCGTAACGATGCAGTATCCGGAAGGCTTTATCGAATAACAACTACAACCAATTAAATATGAAAGTAGGATTAATACAACAAAAGAATACCGCTGATAGAGCGGCGAATATAGAGAAGCTAAAGGTAAATATCCGTAAAGCTGCCCGGGAGGGAGCGGAATTGGTCGTTTTGCAAGAACTGCATAACGGCCTGTATTTCTGCCAGACGGAAGATACGAATATGTTTGACTTGGCGGAGACGATCCCCGGCCCATCGACGGAAACCTTCGGTGCCTTGGCGAAAGAATTGGGTATCGTCTTGGTGCTTTCCCTTTTCGAGAAGCGTGCCCCGGGCCTGTACCATAACACGGCCGTCGTCTTGGAAAAAGACGGTACGATCGCCGGAAAATACCGCAAGATGCATATCCCGGATGACCCCGCTTATTACGAGAAGTTCTATTTTACCCCCGGTGATTTAGGCTTTGAGCCTATTAATACCTCTGTGGGGCGTCTTGGTGTGTTGGTTTGCTGGGATCAATGGTATCCGGAAGCAGCCCGTTTGATGGCTATGCGTGGCGCCGAGATGTTGATCTATCCGACCGCTATCGGCTGGGAAAGTAGCGATACGCAGGAAGAGAAGGACCGTCAGCTGGGTGCGTGGGTGACCATACAGCGGGGACATGCCGTGGCGAACGGACTCCCGGTCATTTCCGTAAATCGTACCGGGCATGAGCCGGACCCTTCGGGACAAACGGGCGGTATCCGGTTTTGGGGAAACAGTTTTGTGGCCGGTCCCCAAGGTGAGCTATTAACCGTATTCCCGAATGACGAGGAGGAGGTACGTGTGATAGAGATCGACAAGACTCGCGGTGAGAACGTGCGTCGTTGGTGGCCTTTCTTCCGGGATCGCCGTATCGATGCGTTTGGTGGTTTGACAGAACGATTTTTAGTATAATGACCGAATACACGCAAGAAGAGGCGGTCTTCCGCATGAACGAAATGGGGAAAGCGGGACGGCCTTTCCTTTTTATCATTGATTATAAACGAGAGCGGATCTACGTGGAGAGGCCGGAAGAGATCGCTCCCTCCGAGTTATTGTACGATTTGAACGGCTTTACGAATACAAATCATGAATGTAACTTGCGGGATTCCTCTCATCTTATATCCGGAGAACCTGTTGAATGGCAACCCTCGTATGTTTCTTTCGAGGAGTATGCCCATTCATTCGAGACCGTTTCCCGGCATATCCATGCGGGTAATTCTTATTTGGTAAACTTGACATGCGCTACTCCGGTATATACGAACCTCTCCTTGAAAGATATCTTTTACCATTCCAAGGCGATGTATAAGCTTTGGATGCGGGATCGTTTCGTGGTATTCTCGCCGGAGATATTCGTGCGGACGCGGGATGGTCTCATCTATTCGTATCCCATGAAAGGTACGATTGACGCTACGCTGCCCGATGCCCGGAGACGTATCCTCGATGATCCCAAGGAAGCGGCGGAGCATGCCACGATCGTGGATTTGATCCGGAATGACTTGAGTATCGTAGCCTCCGAGGTTTGTGTTCCCCGGTATCGTTATATCGATGAATTGCGTACGCATAACGGAAGTTTGTTGCAGGTCAGTTCTGAGATAAGAGGCCGGTTGCCGGAAGGATGGAACGGCCATGTCGGGGAGATTTTGTTCAGCCTCTTGCCTGCCGGCTCCATCACGGGCGCTCCCAAGAAAAAGACCTTGGAGATCATCGCCGAGGCGGAAACCTATGAGCGGGGCTTCTATACGGGGGTGATGGGGTATTTTGACGGCCAAGATTTAGACAGCGCCGTGATGATCCGTTTTATGGAACAAGTCTCTCCCCATTCGTTTGTTTTCAAAAGCGGTGGGGGAATCACCTCTAAAAGTGATGTGAGATCGGAGTATAACGAAATGAAACAAAAAGTATATGTGCCCATCTATTGAGACCTTATCAGGGAGTCCGTTTGTGGAGACGATCCGTATCGAGAAGGGACGGATACATAACCTTCCGTACCATAATGCCCGGATGAACCGTACCCGCAGGGAGCTATTCGGAGCGAGAGAAGAAATTGATCTCGCAGGTTATATTCATCCGGGGCCTCATCAAGAACGTACCAAATGCCGGGTGGAATATACCCGCGAGGTCTTACAGGTAGAATACGTTCCTTACCGTATGCGTCCGGTTCATTCCTTGCGATTGGTTACATGCGATGAGATCGATTATTCCTATAAGAGTACGGATCGTCAATGCCTAAATGATTTATTCGCCCAACGAGCGGGACATGACGATATCTTGATAATCCGTGACGGTTTGCTGACCGATACTTCCATTTGCAATGTCGCCCTTTGGAATGGTGCCTCTTGGATCACTCCCGCACGCCCTTTGTTATGTGGTACGATGCGTGCTTACTTATTGGATAAAGGCTTGGTACAGGCCGAGGATATCCCGGTAGAGGATCTGCCTAAGTATACCCGGATCCGTCTGTTTAACGCCTTGATCGGGTTCGGTGAAATCGATGAGATCATGCGTATATACGTATGACCCTACGCGAGTATCGGCGTGGCCCTGTGCCTATATAGGTAAGGGGTTACGCCGATATCTGTGTGGCCTCTTACCTATATAGGCATGAATCAAGGTGTTTCCTAGAACAATATATCCACCTCCATATTGCTGATCCATTCTACCGGCCGGCCGGCCACCTTATTGCAAGTGACGGCGAATTTCAAGGGGAGGATAATTCCCAACGGGATGCGTAACCATCCCGGCATATTGAAATTATGGACACCGATCAGGGAACCTAGCTGGATACCGACCGAGGGGGCTACCAAGAAACGGGTCTCGTCATTACGGCGGTCTATACCCATCTCGAAATAACTATACAGGCCGAGGAAACGTTTCGGGGAAACGAATATATCCATGTTATAATTGGCGCCCGCCTTCACGTTCCAGTTTTTGATCGTGTAGGAGGAGGAAGGAGCGTGCATATAATAACCGGAGATCGTAGGGGATACCCAATGAGCGATGTCGCCCGGCTCCATGATCATGCCTTTCCCTTTCCCGAACTTATGCCAATTGATCATGCTGACGTTCAAGCGACCGCCATACGTCATGACACCGTCCCGGTTGCTATGGATCGGCGTACCGATCAGGAACATGAAGGAGTTGGCTACCCTCGACCGGATAAAGTTGCGGGTAAAAGGCTCTTGTACGATCAGCTGTAGCTCATCCTTGCGGTCGGCGACAGAAGCTTCCAAGGGGACGTCATCCAGATCCGTCCCGAAGGGGATCGGGAAATCCTTGATTACCGGGAAACGATCGTAGACGAACTGGGGCAGGTCGTCTCGTTCGGAAGGGATCTCGTTCAAGATATTCTCGTATGATCCTTCCAAGGCATTCTGGTAGGCTTTCCAGACTTCTACGATAGACTCGCAGGTGGCGGTCACGACTTGGTAGAATACCTTCGTCTCCCGCTCGTAGCTATCGCCTTTCTCCAAGGAATAAGGGTGCTTCTCCGTGACCCGGATATGCCGGTAATCATCGGCCTCGTTGTACTCCATCATGTTTTGGTTCAGACGTTTATCGCCGTAAGCACTCCATGTCTCGCCTTTTAGGTTAGCGGTCTGTACGGGGATGGTATTGTAGAAATCGTGCAAGCTCTTATTGTTGGATACGGCGGAGGCGGAGAAGCCCCTACGTACCATTTGGTGTCCGGAGGCGAAGGAGTCTTGTAGGAAATGCTCGGCGAAAGCCTCGTACATCGTGGCGTAGAACATAAGGTTGCTGGCCATTTGCGTATCTCCTTTACGCATCTCCTTGCCTGCCTCTTGCGCTAGGTAGATAGCGAAGATGTGGATGCAGAAATACTTGCTCATGGAGGGCAACTGATTTAATTTATCGAAGACCTTGTTTACTTCCGAGGGGCGTTGAAGGCGGCGGATCAGCTCGGGGTCGATCATCTTCAGATGCTCGTTCAATCCCTTGCCATAGGCGTAGAAGTGGGAGAGATCCTTGATCGCTAGGATACCGTAAGCCAGATTGATGTCGAGCAGCTCCTTGCTGTTGGCTCCGGTGAGGAACTCGTTCATGGCTTGTGTCTCCAAAGCCAGCGTACGGTTCGTCTTGGAGAAATGGGTCTGCAGGCCTGTCTCCAAGAGCATGGGATTTTCCACATGGTCGCCGGCCAATCCGCAAAGCGTACCGTAGGTCACGATATTCGGCAACTGCGTCAGCTCATTCATGGCGTAGGCGTTCGAGCCGGGCATATGCGACATGTTGAGGATTTGCAGCAAGGCGCTATCGGCGACGGCCTCGTTGGGGAAGATCCCGTTTTCCACCAGATAACGCGGGAGAAGGCTCATGGCACGGTCGCCGATCTTACGATGCTCGGCGAAATCCCATGCGAAGGCCGAACTTGTTATTGCGCTGATACCCATAAGTAGGCATCCGCGGTGAAGAAGTCGTTTAATAGTGTTTCTCTTGTTCATATCTATACTTGTTTATAATTATCTGAATAACTCAAGCGCGAACTTCAACCCGACGCTTTGATACTTGAACTCCTCGAAGCCTAGGAAAAGCGCTATATGAAAAAGGTCGCTACCGATACCATACCCGAGCTCGCTGTAATTCGGCAATACGGGAGTCCATAGCTGGCTGAGGTAGAAACGTTCGGACACGAGGTATTTATGCGCCTTGGGATTGGGCTTGAGGAATCGCAATAGAATGAATGGGCTCTCGTACATGAGGTGCCCTTGAATATATTTGTCGGAGGCATTGCACCAATCCCCACCTAGATTATGAAAGATCCCGCCAAACCGGTCGCCCCAAGGCTCGGGGAAATAACGTTTGGCGAAATAGCTAAAATCGGCGAAGTACATGTTATGCTGGTTAAAAAAGAGTCCACCGCTTAGATTGTAACTCAGTCGTTCGGATAAGCCCAGCCGTACGGTCTGGTTCATGCCGGCCTCCATCCGCCAATAATTTCCCGTACAGCCGAGCAGGTCCGGTATGCTTCGTGCCAGCTCGATCCGGAAGGTCGGGTAATGGGAATGCAGGTACTCTTTCCGGTAACCGTCCATCCAGTAATATTGCCGGGGCGTGTAGGTAAGGCCGATAACCGGGGTGAACTCATTATGATCCTTTAGATCCAATCCGGTATCCTTATTCTTTTTCACGGGCGTACGATAGTGGTATGCGAGTCCAGCCGAGAGCCGGAAGCCGTTCATCAGTTCTATCTGGTTCATCAGCTTGGCATAGTAGTGCTGGAAATACTTCAAGTTGAGATCTTCGAAACGGATTGGGGTATCTTTTAGGATCTCGTTGATCTGGTGGATCACTTCGGAGGAATAGCTTTGGTTGTCATTGGCTATCGTGAGGTTGAGGATGCCTTGACGCTCGGGGTGATACTCCCAGTCGGTTGTTAGCCGTAGGCGTAGCTCTTTCTCCTTGAATAGGAAACCGATCTCGGGGTGGAAGCGTAGCTGACGGTCATGCTCGAATGTCTTACTGATACGTGCTTCTTGCTTATAGGTGATCCCGTTGCTTCCGAAAGATAGCTGGAACGGGTTGAGAAGGCCGGAATACTTCACACGAGTACTCTTGTAATCCCTGTTGACCGTGCTGGTGAGCCGCTCGCCGAGTTGGAGGTAGCGGGTGAGAACGCTGCTGTCCGCTTCCGTCCTCACCACGTTCGTTCCGGTGATGTACAAGGCTTTCTCGTCGGTAGTGAGCGGCTTGTCCCTCCGGCTGTTCCAATAAGCGCTGTCTTGGGTAAAGGAGAGTGTGTCGGAGGTGATCGTATAGTATTGGGTTTGATCGAGCGAGTATAATTTCCTGCTCTCATGGTCTTCCTCTACCCAAGAGATCGATTTATAGCGGAAAGCGGCGTGGATGTCGCTCTCTATCCGGTTGCCTAGGGCATGGTAGCAGACTTGCAGGTCAGCCTCTTCCGGGAGGATGAAATGCTTCTCGTCACGGTTGAAACGTATGCTTAGGTTGAACTCGGAGAAAGAGGAGTGCCCTTGTATCTCGATACGGTCGATGGTCCAGAGTTCGTCGGTTACGTACAGGTTTCCGGATAGTAGTTTCTGGCTCCATTGGCGAGGGGTGAAACGGATGTTATACACAGGGATGCCGGAGATCGTGTCCGTGCCTTCCTGCCGAAACGTGTAATATTTGAAAGCATCGGGCGAGAGTGGCATGATCATTCCCTTATTGTAGATCGTGGGGGAGTAGACGTTCAAGTTGACGAACGAGGCTATCTCCTTGTAATGCCTTCCGGCGGCGAGATGGCTGCTGTTGATGGCTACAATCTCGTTGCGATAATGGTTGGGAGCGTCGTAGCGGGTGAGGCCACTCATCTCGAAGAAGGCATCGCGGGGATGACGCTCTATCGGGAAGACCAGATAGGCGTATCGTAGCAGCTTGTTCTTCCGGGGAACGTGCGTACGGCCTTTCACGTAGGTCTCCGCTTCATAGCTCTCGAGGACGTGCTCGTAGATGGGGGCTTGATGGATTACCTGCCGCATGATGGAGTCGGCTCGTGTGACGGGTGTCTTCTCTTGTGCCCGCAGGTCTGAATGGACTAGCGGGCACAGAAGAAGTATGGATAGTAGAATAAGGTGTCCCGTCTCGATCCTCATCCTGTCAATGTATGGCGAAGGTTGGGCATACTAATGCGCAAAGATGGCAGCCGACACATTTTTGCTCGTCTATCACCGGTTTGCGCATAGAGGTGAAACGGATAGCTTGATGTCCACCGTCGTTACAGGAAACGAAACAGCGTCCGCAGCCGAGGCATAGGCTGTTATCTACTGTCGGGCGGTGTATCTGCGTACGTTCCAGTTTCTCGGGGGGTACGATGTTCGGTAAAGCGATACCTATGAGGTCGGATAGGGTTTTATATCCGTTCTCTTGCATGAACAGTCGTAACCCTTCGCATAGATCGTTGATGATCCGGAAGCCGTATTGCATCACGGCGGTACATATCTGTAGGTTCGTGCAGCCTAGTAGCAGGAAATCGAGGGCATCCCGCCAAGTCTCTATACCGCCTATCCCGCTGATAGGCATCTTGCCGGCAGAAGGATCGCTCGCCAGCTCATGTATGAACCGGAGAGCGATAGGGCGCACGGCTTTCCCCGAATAGCCGGACACGCTGCTCAGTCCGCAGACAACGGGCCGGGCCGTAAGCGCTTTCTCATCGATACGGGTGATACATTTGATGGTGTTGATGGCGGCTATCCCGGTGGCTCCTCCTTCGTGGGCGGCGAGCGCCACGGGTGTCATCTGCCCGATATTCGGTGTCATCTTCGCTAGTATCGGCAGATGGGTACCCCGGCGTGTGGCGGCGGTGAACCGGCGTACCAGTTCCGGGCTTTGTCCTACGTCGCTGCCCATCCCTTCTTGCGTCATTTGTGGGCAAGAGAAGTTGCACTCAATGATATCGGCCCCAGCCTGCGTGGAATATTGGGCAAGCCGTGTCCACTCATCGTCTGTCCGTCCCATAATGGAGGAGATGATTAATTTGTCAGGATAGCGTTGCTTGAGGCGATAGAGAGTATCGAAATTCTCTTCGACAGAGGCTTCCGACAATTGTTCCATGTTCTTGAATCCGATGAAAGGCACGCCATCCACCTCCATTTGGTCGAAGCGGGGAGATACCTCATGGCTCGGATAGAATGATATCGTCTTGAAGCAGATACCGGCCCAACCGGCTTCGAGGGCCCGGACGCACATCTCGTAATTATGGGCTACGGGCGAGGAGGCCAGTATAAAGGGGTTGGCGCAGCGGACACCACAAAAGTCGATCGCCAAGTCCGGAGACGAAGTGAGGGGAGAACTATCCGTCGGGTTTGGCATATCTTGTAATTGCCGTACGATCTGGGTGATGGATATCGCCCGGTCGGTTCGTCCGCGGAGGCAGGCCTTCTCGCAAGGATGCCCGTCGCAATCCTTGCAGGCTTCCATCCGGTAGGCCCGGAGGATAGCTCCCGCTAGGTTGTCCATTTTACAGGCCCGCAGCAAGCGGCCCGGATCTAGTCCGGGCTTGCATGCCTTCGTGCAGACAGGGTCATCGCACAGATAACAGCGATTCGATTCTTCCGTTAGGAGGCGTTTTCTCTGGAGGAGGTTTGTCTTCATGGCTTCTAACTGTATTATCTCACTACTTTCTGTACTTTCCGGTAACGTTCGGTCACTACCTCCACGGTGTACAGGTGTCCGGGCAGGCTGAAGATTGCTTTTCCGGATACCGCTTGCTGGTGACCGGTTAACGTGCCGTTCATGCTGTAGACGTTGACGGTGGCCCCCGGCAGGCAGTCTACCGTAAGCATGCCGTCGAGGAAGCGGATAGACAGGGGCTCGTCGGTCGTTACCTCCTCATTGCCAGTGGCGCTCACGTCACCTCGTACATAGGTGATGTTGTTGATGTCCCACGCCAATACGAAGGGTTTGTCGCTGTTTACCATGAAGGGAAAGGTGTCGGTGCCGAAGCTGATCTTCCGTTCGAGTAGCTTGGGGTAGTACTGGTCACGGAGCGTGTTCGACTTCTCGGCAGTGAGCAGATAGAGGGTGGATGAGAAGGACTCGGCTGTCTCTTCCGGCCTGACGTGCTTGTCCGTGCGTCGTATCTTCGAATAGGATGCGCTGATACCCTGCGAGGTTGTCGCCGTGGTCTGGTCTGTCCATTCCCAAGAACTTTGGTTCTCTAGTTGGAAGAAGGGGAATTTCAAATCCATAAGGCTGATGGCACCTTTGGTCTGACTGTCGGAGATTGTGCCGCTGGTTTCCAGCGTCATGTCGATCCGTTCGGAGTTGAGGCTGAAGTTGACGGACTTGCTGACATTTGGCTCGCTGGCGGTCATGGTGAGGATCTCACGGGCCTCCCAGTCTCCAAGTTTGCTTGGATTGTCTATGCGGAAAGGCTCTAGGTCGAGAGGCACTTCTACTTGTTTGATACTCTGCCGTGTCATGTAAGTATAGCTGAATATGGGCATTCGTACACTCTGTCTCCGGGTGGGGGAGAGGTATTCTAGGTCGCAACGGGTCAGAATGGGTACAGAGTAGAGGGCGATGGCCCGGTAGTCTGCTGTGTCGTTTGCTTCGAAGGTAACGGTGATGGACTCGGACTGGCTTGTTACTTCCTCGTGTTGTTTCTGGAAGGAGTATCCGCCGCCGAATGCTGCCGTGAGTTTATCCGTATGCGGTCCGAAGGAGCATTTTAGGTCACTTTTATAGAGTCGGCTCACGGAGTTGCTGGTGCCCGATCCCATGGTGAAGGCAAGGCTTGAGGCTACGCCGAGGTCGCCGAACCACTCGTTATTATCCACTACCGTTGGAGGTGGTCCTTCGATGATGCCGACGAGGCGCACGAGATTGCGTAGCTCGCTGTTGCCGAACAGGGCCTTCTCGTCGTTGAAGGAACTGCGTCTCTCCACGATCTCGTTGGAGCGGATGGAGGCGATGTAGGCGTGCTTGTACCAATGGTATGGAGTCTGGTTACCTCGCAGCAGGTAGATATATTGCTTGTAGTAGAGCCCTCCGCCGGGAGCTGTCTCGGTGGTAGGATCTGCCGCGGTGGCTACGACCGTGTAGCCGTAGGGCAGGTCGGTGTAGATGGGTGCGTCGGTGGCGAAGCTGTTGCTGCCGGGGTAGAATTTCTTTAGGAAGTGTTCGCCCGTTCCCTTGCCATCATAGGTACAGTAGCTGAAGATCAGGGGATTTGAGGAAGCTTTGTAGCCGCTGGTATTGTCGGCTGCGTAGCCTTCTATATCGGCTTGGATGAGCTTGAGCGAGAAGGTCTTCGAGCGTCCTATGTCGTGATGCGCGTATTCTTCCCAGTTGGAGGGCCATATGTTATCCTTGCCATACTCGCCGCTGTAGCTGAATGCCTCGAAGGTACCGCTCTTGAGTCGGCCTATGATGAGTTTCTCCACGTTCTTTTTCTCGGTGTCGTCGTAGCCGTACCACGAGGTGTCGTCCCAGTGGTCGTCGGGATCGTATTCCATTGATATGCCTGTTGAGCCTTTTAGCTCGATATTATCGTGTCCGGCGTTGCGCACGGTGCCGCACCAGTCCCAGCCGCTGTTCAGCTCGGGGTCGCCGTATTGGTAGACTTGCAGTTTCTTGTTGGTGCGGCGGTGTAGGATGACGCAGATCTTGTCACGGTAGATGGTGGCGGCGAAGTTGGCGTAAGTTTTCCCGTCATCGAGCATACGAGTTTTCTTGTATTCTCCCTTTTTCATATCCACCTCGCCGATCCATATCTGGCCATTGGTATTATTCTTCCAGAGCACGTAGAAGCGATTGCGGTATACGATGATCTCGGCATCTTGGTATACGCCGAAATCATTGAGAAAGATCATTTTCTTACCGGTGTCGCCAACGGTGGATTGTTCCATTGTCCGGGTCTCGCCGTTCACCTCGAAAGCGATGAGGCGTATGGATGAGGGGCCGTTATTATCTATGTAGACCCCGTAGAGCTTCCCTTGGTAGTATTGTGCGTCGGTGAAGCAGTAATAGGCACCTCCGTCTTTATCCATATTGTGGAATTCTTTCACCTTATACAGTTCGGGATGTTGGCTGATCTGTGCCTTGACGGTGGTGGTAGAGGCACAGATAAGCAAAAATATGGCGATCAGCCGTATCGCTTGTGCTTTGAGTGTCGTTCTCATGTATATATCTGTTTAAGAGGTTTAGAAACTGATATTGAATTGTAACTGTACGGACTGCCTCTTGCCGAAGCTTCCGTTTACTCCGAGCGAGATGTTGTCAGCGAGGAAATAGTTCACCCCGGCCAAAGCGTACAGCTTGTGACGGGCGTGGAAGGTCTCGTCGATACGAACGGTATAGTCCTCGCCGGCATATGTCTTGGTGAACTCGTACCGGTCTTTCATCGTGTAGTCCTTGTAGAGGATGCCGGCATAGGGCACGAAATTCCCCAGTGCGTATCCGGCCACCACGGGCACGGCCCACTCTAGGTAACGGCGGTTGAGGCTGAGGTCTCGCAAGGGGATGGTCTTGCCTTGGTAATACACCTCGGTGGTCATGTTATCGCTGTTGGCATAGCGCACGCCGGGTTGGGTAGACATGAAAAAGCGGTCGGTGAAGGCATGGCCGTAACCTAGCCCTCCGCTGTAGATGGGTATCATGTTCTTGCTGAAGATGGTACTGCTTAGGTCGTCATCATCTCGGAAAGTCTCCTCGTGGGTGAAGTTGGTGGTACCGATGCCTGCCCACAGGCTGAGATTGTCCCATACACGATAGGAGAGGCGCAGGGAAATACTGTTCATGATGAGTCGGTGACTTACCGAGTGATTGTCCTCGTCGATTTGTTCGGATGTCCAATTCTCCGGGTTTCCCATCTGCCCATCTTCATCCACGCCAAATGACGTGGTGGAGAGCCAAGGGGTACTGGTATCGTGACTTCCGTTGATCTGTAAGTTGAAACGTTTTTCCCCCGTAGGATATTTGTCTAAGGGGATCAATATATCCGCCTTGGCTTGATAGACAGTAAAAACGGATAAGAGTAGGAGTGTAAAATGTCTCATATCGCTATTTATTTAGTTGAATCATTTACGTTGTTATAATATAGGTTGGCGAAGTACTCGATGGGAGTGTTGCCCGTCACCTCCTTGAATTGGCGGTAGAAAGAGGTACGGGAGGTAAACCCAGCCGTCTTGTATAACTCCTGCGGCTCTTGTGTGAGGCACTTGGAAAATTCCCGTATGAGGTACTCTACCCGATAGATAGCCAGCCAGCGACTGAAGTTCATACCCGTCTGATTGTTCAAGGTAGAGGATAGCCGGGTACGGTTCGTGCAAGCGAGGTTGGCCAACTGGCACAAATTGAACTGTGGATCGAGATAAGGCTTCTTATCCTCCATGATTTGTAAGATGCGGGCATATAGCCTGCGTTCGATTAGGGATGGCTTTTGCTTTTCTTCCATATTGGTACTGTCTTAAGTAACCCGCATAAGAGGGACTTGCGAGGTCAAATATAGACAGTCCCATTTGGTAAATCAAGGGATGAGAAAAGATGCGAACGTATTGAAACTTGATCCGAACGATCTGGTACACCAAAGGCCGTAAAGCCCCTGCATCAAAGGCTAGACACGTACTTTAACAGATTATTTGCCGGTCTCTTTTCGTACGTTTCTGTATTGGTTGGGCGTAAGTCCGGTGACTTGCCGGAACTGCCGGAAGAAGGAGGTTCGGGAGGTGAAGCCTGATTCGGAGGCTAGTGCGGTGATGTCGCTGTCGGGACGTAGGGCGACGAGCGAAAGGAGGTGGTGTACCCTGTATTCAGCCAGCCAACGACTAAAGTTCATTCCCGTCTGCCTATTGAGGGTGGTGGATAGTTGTGTTCGGTTAGTACCCACTAGACGGGAGAGGGTCACAAGGTCGAGATTAGGATTTAAGAAAGGCTTTAGCTCTTTCATAACTGATAGGATTCGTTGATATAGGAGATTATCAGATTTTGTTGTGACCTCGGTGTTTGCCTCTGAATGATCTGGTAACTTTATTTGTGGCCGGGAGATTAGCGGAAGCGGATCGTGTATTAGCAACCAAGCCGCATGATGGCTTATCAATAAATCGAATAACTGGCGTAGGCGACGGCGATGATTTCTCCACCAAAGATATCCTCCGGTTAGGATAGCCATGAGCAAAATAATGATTCCGGTAAGGATATACTGGATGAGCCGTGCCTGTTCCGCCTCCACCTTCTGACTTTTTAAGCGGGTGGATAATAGTTCGTTTTGCAGGCTTTCGCTGATCATCTTTCTGCGTATGTTCATTTGCTCTTGGGCATAATGGGATTGTAGGGAGTCTGCCCGGTTTGCCTGTTGGATGGCTTCCGATTGATTTCCGGTCGCATAATGGCATTCGGACAACATACGTGCCACACGCACCTTATATTCCTCGATATTGTCTTTGTTCCTCAAGAGAGGCGTGGCGACATTATTGAATGAGACTCTGTCTAATTCCTCCAATACGGATAGTGCCTCTTTGTTTTTTCCATGTTTCCGGAGAGAGACGGCGTATTCCATGAAGAGTTGATATTGCAGATAGCTGATCGTGTGTATTTGGTGTTTCGCCTGAAAGTGGCGGATATCGGTAATGCATCGTTGGGTCCATTCCTCCGCTTCGGCGGTCTTTCCCGTACGGCTTAATGCTATAGCTTTTACTAAGTGAGGAGAGCTTATCACTTTATATTTCAAGTTCACCAATGCTGAATCCGCATAGATGAGTGCTTGGGGATATAATCCACATTCAAGACAAGCGCTAGCCGCCGTGATATACCAGTTTTGAGGATTTATATATGCATATTTTCGTGCCTCGTTTATCCATCGCTCGCATTCTGCGGGTTGGCGTATCTGTGCGTGAAGAAATGCCATACGCAGGTGATTCATGAGAAGGTGCTTGTCTTTTATGCGGATGGCATAAGGTTTCATGCGGTCGAGTAGCATTCTCGCATGGGCCGTGTCCTGTAATCTGCAATAGCGGGTGTATATGATTTGGCGGGTTGCCAGCAAAAGCGAGTCATTCCCTATTTCTTGGGCATGGGTTTCTATCTCTTCGCATAGCTGGTCGTTCAAGGGACCGCTCAACAAAGAATAATCATTCAGTTGCGCTATTTGCTGATCCAATTGCTGCTTGGGTGGAAGAAGAGAGTGGGAGTCGCAGGCGTAAAGGACTGACAGTAGGAATATGTAAAGTATGCTTGTTTTCATGATGTCATAGTTTTATTTGTAATTCCAGACCGAAAAAAGGCTGGGTATTTTGTTGAAGGTAAGATCTCGTGCTGGCCGAATAGCGAGTGGGGCGTAAATCGGCGAGGTTGTTGGCAAAGAATGCCAGCGTGATGTGCTCTCCGAAAGCTTTGTTTACCCGAATATTCAGCATACCATATGGTTTATAAGAGTTTGGCAGGAATCGTTCCGGTGCGGTGGTGGAGAGTAAAGGCGCGAAGGCTGGATCCTCTTTCTGTGTCTCGGTGAACGGATGTATGATTCCGTCTGTTCCACACCAATATAGGGGCCATACATTCTCGCCAGTGCTACCGTTGTAGAGCGTACGATATTTATAGAGCCATATCATTTGCCACGTAAGGGTAGTGACCAGTCCGATTCTGGGGATGCGCGTGATGAAACGGAAGTTCGTGGAGATGATCTCCGAACGACTTTCATTTCCCGGTCCGCCTTGCTTGTCGTAAAAACCTACGTAGGGGTATTCTGTTTTATCTGTGTACTGGATCGGCCAGATCCCGTTAAGGGCCGTATTCTTTTCTCGTACATATAACCAGATCCCGTCTACGATTAGGGAGGTACGCAAGGGTGAGAAAGTCCCGAGGTCCGCTACCATCTCGATCCCATGTTTCTTCCTATGGAGTGTATTGACTGGTACAGATACCGGCGTGTAACTATATTTCTCTTGATAAGGGACAGCCTTACCGTTCACCCATACCTGTCCATCTTTGTATTCAGGACGAAGTTGGGCGGTTGATAGATAATCATATTCCCGATAGCTGAATGGAATATATTGCGCCGAGGAGGAAAAGCCATCCGTTTGTTTCTCGAAAAAAGCGGTCATGTCAAGTCGGATGGCCGGAGTCTTCCCTATAAGGCCAACCTCTATCTTTCGATTTACGGTAGGTTTTAATTTCATATTTTGTTCCATTCCGGGGGCATGTGTCGTGAGAATACCAAGGGTGTTTCCACTTTCATTGCTATCATTATAATAGAAAGAGACCTTATCATTATAAATAGCTTCCGGGTAGAGTTTATCCAATGTCGGCATGAAACTGATCCATCCGAGCCCACCTTTTAAACTCAATGTATAGCCGGAGGGAGAGGAGAAGAGAGACCATAAGAGATTCAGGCGAGGTTCTGTCTGATAGATTAAGGCATAATCCCGGCTTTTCAATCCTTGATTTCTTAATCCGGCTTCTACATGGAGGTTGGAAGTCCGGTATGTGGCCTCAATGAAGCCACCGAACGTATGCAAGGACGGGATTTCCCGGAATGAGCGGGGACGGATAGATGTAGAAGGAGGCCTCTGCCGATCGAAATCCCTGCCTCGCCCTTCGTTACCCTCACTACGGTATGAGAATCCGGCTACTAAGCTGATATCCCTCCCTTGTCGTAGAGGGAATAAGGTAGACGCCAGCATCTCGGTTTCTACATAAAAAGGTCGGCTTTCATTGACTAATGTGTACATGTAGTTTGAGGATAAAACACGGGCTTCCCATTCGCCGCTCTCTTTCTGGTCTGTATAAAGCTGGCTAGAGGCATTGTTGACCTGACTCTTTGTTTGTTTGCTTTTTTGAAGGGAACCGTCTATTCTCAGAGACAGCTTCTTGAGCCAACGTCGGTCGGGTTGCCATTCCCCTTGTATGGAAAAACGCTGATCCAATCGTTGTCTTTGTGTATGATTCTGCTCGTTGACGAATTGCTTTTCCTTTCCTATGCGAGAGGTGTAAGTAAGGCTTAATTCTAGTTTTTTCCCTGCGGGCAACCAATGGTAAAGGTTTGCCAAGCGTATGCCGCCGGTATGGAAATCGCCTTGGCTGGTATAGTCCGCTAACAGGTTGAGCGTATGGCCTTGTGGGGAGATACAGAAGCCTTTTCCAAGCATATATTGTTTCAGTTTCGGATTGTAACGTATGCTGGTGGAGAGAGGCATTCTACCTTGATGAGTCTTGAGTAATAATACGCTATTTGTTAAGTTTCCGTACCGGGCAGAAGGTATTCCCCGGATGATTTCCGCCTCTTTCACTTGGTTGAGAGATAGAAAACGGGCATCATATCCTTCGTAAGGCTCGTTGATGCCGGTGTTGAAATGAAGAGGAGAGCCGTCTACCCATATTTGGGCACCCATAGCTGCGTTCTTATGAAATTGGTTTACCCCGTTCTTTAAAGAAACCTCCCGCACTGAGAAATATTGTGCGTCTGTCACCCCAGAATTATTGGTGAGACCTCCCGGTAATAATTGTGTCAGATCAGAGATCGTGATCGGTTGCGTATGTTCCAACGTTGACGCTGGAAGCAAGGAAACCGTACCCGGAGTCTTAGACTCTATGGCTGTTACCAAAATGTTGGGTAAATAGAAGGACAGAGTATCCGGTTGCTTTTGCCCGTGAAGGTAATTGCCCGGATGAAGTGATGACAATAAGAGAAATATCGTCACGATCTTTATTGGTATTTTGTACAAAGTTGAGTAACGCATAGTATTAGACCTATTTATAGCCAGATGACAATACTGAGGTTTCCGCCCCCTCCGAGGGGCGATTGAGGGCTTGTCGTTTGTTCGAGACTACCCATTAAACGAAATCCCGCTGATAAGGCGGAATGAATGGGATGCCGATATTCCATTTCCGCACCGATACCCAGACGGGTTGCCGTGCGAGCAATAAAATCCTCGTTCACTTTTTGCATGTTCTGCTCTAGCTTGATTTCTGCTGAGCCATTCTCATCCTTCTGCGTATCCTTCTCCCATTTGATCTCGGTGCCATAGCCCGACACGATGTACACGGATGGGCGGATGCCTAGTTTGCTTTCTTTAGGTAGGCGGATTTGTCGAAGAAACGCGATCTCTCCGTGGAAGAGCCCTGTATATTGTTTGACCGTAAAAGGATATATGTAGAAATCATTTTCCAAACGATTCCATCCGACAGTCATTTGCCATGTGGATACCTTTTCGCCCGAAGTATCATTCTTTGTCGCCTCGTAACTTAGTTGGGTAGATAACATCCGTTGCCTTGCTAGGCGATAGGTGGCGAATGTAGTCCATATGGCAGACGAGCTTGTGGTGGGATTCCGTTGTAATATGCGGTTGGCCGTAGTTTGGTTGAATCGGGCTGTGGGCGACCAGATATGCGTCCACGATTTATTCGTTCGGGTAAAACGACCTTGGTAACTGATTTGATGCAGCCGTTCTTCCCAGCCTCTCAAGTTGCCGGAGTTATTTGGATTGTCCGCTAATTGCTGGGTCTCGTAGAAGAGATCATGGAAAAGACTCCAATGCTCTTTTAGGGTTTCCGTTTGCAAGGAAACACCTAGGCGTTTTCCTTGGCTGCGAAACAGGAAACTTCCCGATAATTCTTGCATCGGAAGCCAATAACCCAGAGGAAATGTATAAAGTTTATCTTTACTATCCGTATCATACGTTAATTCCTCTGTACGATGGGTATAATGGATCGAGGCTCCAAAACGTCTGCGTACTTGTTCGTAAACGATACCTCCTGATATCCGGATTAAGTGTGCCATCCCATGGTAGATATGGTAAGAGGAGCGATCTTCGTTGCTTGTAGCTGTATAGTCTCCATCTATCCCGACCTTGATTTTCGGAGATAAGACGTAAGCCGCTTGTCCGTAGATCCTGTATTTCTCGATGCGTTGTGGCTCTCCCAAGGAATCGCCGGCCGTAATCAGATAGTCCGGTTGCGATAATAAATTCCATTTTCTCCCTTCCAGTAGGCTTTGCGACCAATTGATACCACCCGCCAGCCAAAGCAGACCCAGCTTTCGGTTACCGAATACATAAGCCCTATAGGTCTGTGTTTGATCCGGCTGGTCGCTGGCAGGTAAGGCGGCTTGATGGATCAAATAACTTAAACCAGCTTCCATAGCGCTGTCCTTAGGCACATAGCTGATGCTGACAGGATTGGCGGATAAAGCCCATGCGCTCTCTTGTTGAGCCCATGACCGTGAGGCATAGACAGATAGTGATATCATATATAGAATGATAGTGATCTTCATAGAGGCTTACCGTTTTAAGGAAGGTGGACTTTTCTCGAAATCCTCGGCGGTGTTATTGGAATCTTTCCAGCGGAAGCGTTTCCCCTCTTGCTCATATTTCCGACGCATTGCCAGGCCGGAGCCGCCGGATGTGGCTATACCCGGACTCACATCCATAGAAGATGGGATACGTGTGTAAGCTACCGTAGAGGTTGAAGAGACGAAATTTGCGATATCCAGCACCCAATCAGCGGGTATATGGAGGTATTTTAGCGTATTGAAACTCTCAGGTTCTTTTTGGATGTGATCCGGATTGGCGATCCATTCTCTTAAGTCCGTTTTGGGACGGAACAAGAGGATCGTCGGGCCGTTCATGGAAAACAGATAGGAGAAACCGGTGCCACGCCATACCAAGTTTAGAGGTTTTACACCGGCGGAGATTTGGCTTCCGGTCAAGATAGGATCCCAAAAAGCCCATTCCACGCTGGATAAATCGAGCGAGGCCGGAACTCCCACTTCGCTATTGGTATGGTTTATGGCGTTAATCGCTATCGTTTGTCGCTCCCCCGGTTGAATGGGATATTCGGTTCCCGTTCCCGGAAACTCCCAGCACATCATGAATAAAGGTATTTCTTTCATATCGGTATGGAGCATCCATCCGGAAGGCTTTGTCACGCTTACGGGTCCTGCTTGTGCGATACATAGGCCATCTAGGAAAATCAAGTCATCGGAGTTATTGACCAACGTGAGGTATTGATCTTTGTTATAGACATTTTTCCCGTCAGGCCAGAGACAACCGCTGAAATAAATCTCGCTAATCAGCAGACGGCCTCGTTCGGACACTTCCAAAGGTATTTCCACGGATCGTTCTTCTCCATTGGCCTCGAACTGGATATTGGAGAGGCTACCACTCAATATATAATCCCTGTTGCCAGTCGTGGTTTCCTGATTTGCGGAGATTGCGCATATGCCAGCGGTTAGTTCAAATAGAGCTAGTCCATTTGTGTCGGTGGTCGTGGTGTAGACACAGCCTATACTTTGATTGATTAGTGTGACCGGGATATTCGCCAAGGAGATATCTGCGTATCCGGAAGGTTTCTTCAATTGGATATGGATACTCCCCGTTTTGAAATACTCATTCTCGCATCCTGCCAGAAAACACAGACAGAGCAGGTGGGTGAGGAGAGAAAGATGTTTGTCTATCATGAATATGGGGCATTGTGCTTAATAACTGTAGACAAATATATGTGATTTTTTTATATTTCCATTTAGGAGCTAAAAACATTAACATGTGTTCTTCTTATTTCGGTAGCTTCAGCACGAACCGGATCAAGGCCACGAACACCTTCCCGTACCGGTCCAGCTTGATTTGCCCCACGCCCCGGATGTCGCTGAACTGGTCCAAGGTGACCGGTTTCTTCTCCACCATGTCTTCCAAGGAATCGTCGGAGAAGATGATATAAGCCGGCGTATGCTCTCGCTCGGCGATTTGCTTGCGAAGCTGGCGGAGGGAGTCCAGCAAGGTCTCGTCCGTGGAGGCGGACCGGATCGGCCGGATCGGCTGGGCCTTGAAGGAGGATTTCCGCTCGCCTCTCCGGACGGGGCGTGTCAGCTCATCCGGTTCCCGATAGATGACGAGCTGGGCCTTTTGCTCCCCGTACAGGACACGCCTGCCTAACGGGGTCATCCGCAAGACACGCTCGGCGGCGTAGTCGATCTCCATGTACCCGAGTTGGATCATCTGGTAAATGTACTCCTTCCATTCCTTATAAGAGAGGTCCCGTCCGGCGCCGTACGTCTTTAGCTTATCGTATCCTCTCTCCAAGAGTTCCGCCCGACCGGAGGCACGTAATATGTCGATCAACATTTGCATGCCTACATGCTCGCCGGTCCGGATGACGGCGCTCAGCGCTTTTTGTATCAAGACACTGCCATCGAAGCGTCGCGGAGGGTTCTTGCACACGTCGCAGTTGCCGCAATCATGGTCCGCCTCCTCGCCGAAGTAACTGAGCAAGACACGGCGGCGGCACATGTCGGACTCGCAATACCGTCTCATCCGGTTTAGCTTCTCCAAGTTCACTTCGCTTTGGCCACTCTCCTCGGCGAAACGGCGAAGTACGATCAAGTCGCTCAAGGAATAGAACAGGAGGGTATCGCTTTTCATCCCGTCCCTTCCGGCACGGCCGATCTCTTGGTAGTAATTCTCGATACTCCCCGGCATGCTGTAATGCACGACCCAGCGGACATTGCTCTTGTCGATACCCATCCCGAAAGCTACCGTGGCACACACCACGTCCACCCGGTCGTTGATGAAGTCGTTCTGGGCCTGTTCCCGTTGGGCGGGCAGGAGGCCGGCGTGGTAGGCGATCGCCTTGATATTATACATCGCCAACTCATCGGCCAGCTCGGTCGTATCGTTGCGGCGCATGCAATAGATGATACCGCTCTGCTCCCGGTGCCCCCGGATGAAATGGACGATGGCGGCGATCTTCTCTTTCTTGTTAAGCCCTCGGCGTACCGTGAGGGAGATGTTCGGGCGGTCGAACGATGATATGAACGTTTGGGGCGTACGAAGCCGTAACTGCTCTAGGATATCCTTCCGGGTGATTTTATCGGCGGTAGCGGTCAGGGCCACGACCGGGACTTTCGGGAAACGTTCCTTCAATATCGCCAGTTGCGTGTATTCCGGACGGAAGTCATGTCCCCAATGCGATACGCAATGTGCCTCGTCGATAGCGATGAGCGAGATGTCCAGCCGGGGCAGGAACCAGTCCGCCTCCATCTTGATCCGTTCCGGGGAGATATACAATAATTTGATCTTGCCCTGCACGCAAAGTTGCTTCACCTGTTGTTGCTCCTCTTCCGGCATCATACTGTTCAACGCCGCCGCAGGGATGCCGTTGGCGATCAACCCCTCTACTTGATCCTTCATCAAGGCGATCAAGGGGGACACCACCAAAGCCGTACCCGGCAGATAGATAGCCGGTAGCTGAAAACAGATCGACTTGCCTCCACCCGTGGGCATCAGCACCAACGAGTCCTCTTTCTGTAAGATACGCTGTATGATGTCCGCCTGCAAGGGACGGAAGGAGGTATATCCGAAGAACTTTTTCAGTAGTAGTAATAATTCTTTCATATCGCTTTACGGGCATAAAAAGCGCAAAGATAGTTTATATCATAAAGTTTTACTACCTTTGCCCACATTATTTACATAACGAGCCGTGATGGCTCACCCTATTTTAGAATGACATTTGAAGATTTAGATTTGATAGAGCCGATACGTAAGGCTCTCGTGCAAGAAGGTTATACGACTCCAACACCTATACAATCAGAAGCGATTCCCATCGTTTCGCAAGGTTATGATTTATTGGGTTGCGCCCAGACAGGAACCGGTAAGACGGCGGCCTTCTCCATCCCGATTATCCAGCGGTTATATCTCCAGAAGAAGAAAGGTTACAAACGGGGTATCAAGGCATTGATCCTTACGCCTACCCGTGAGCTTGCCATCCAGATCGGAGAGAGCTTTGCCGCTTACGGCCGTTTCGCTGGATTACGCCATACGGTGATATTCGGGGGAGTAGGGCAAAAGCCCCAGACGGAAGCCTTGGAAAGAGGCATCGATATATTAATCGCTACGCCGGGACGTCTGCTGGACTTGATTGGACAAGGATTCATCCACTTGGATACCTTGGAGTATTTCGTCTTAGACGAAGCGGACCGTATGTTGGACATGGGCTTTATCCATGACATCAAGCGTATTTTACCGCTATTGCCCAAGAAACGCCAGTCCTTGTTCTTCTCCGCTACCATGCCCCCTGAGATCGAGCGCTTGGCAGGTACGATCTTGAGCGAGCCGCAAAAGGTGGAAGTAACCCCGGCCTCATCGACCGTGGACGCGATCGACCAATCCGTTTATTTCGTCGAGAAGGCCGAGAAGATCAACTTGCTGAAAAGCTTGTTGGAGAACCCGGAACTGGAATCCGTATTGATCTTTACCCGTACGAAACACGGGGCGGACAAGGTGGCCCGTGTCTTGTCGAAAGCGGAGATAGGGGCGGAGGCGATCCATGGCAACAAGAGCCAGACTGCCCGCCAGCGTGCCTTGACGAATTTCAAGGATCATACGACCCGTGTGCTGATCGCTACGGATATCGCCGCCCGTGGAATCGACGTGGATCATCTGACACACGTCATTAACTATGAGCTTCCTAACGTACCCGAGACTTATGTACATCGGATCGGGCGTACGGGTCGTGCGGGCCGTGAAGGTGTGGCGTTCTCTTTCTGCGACGCCGAGGAGGTACCTTTGTTGAAAGATATCCAGAAACTGATCGGCAAGGAAGTCCCCATAGCCGGTGGCCATATGTATGAGACCAAGGAGGTGAAAGCCGCCGTAGCCGAGAAGAAAGAAGCGATCAAGCAAGAGTCGAAACGCCGTAATATGTTCGGAAGCAAACGTGACGGTAGTTACTGGCGTAACAAGAAGCGTGCCGCCAATTCTTCTAAGTAATCTAAGTTGTTGTATTGTAACGACGTATAGTGTCAGTCCTTTCCATAGCATTGGCACAGTCGTGCCACGCCGGTGGCATAGCAGTGCCACAAGGATAGCAAGGGCGTGCCACAAGGATGGCACAGCTATGCCACCCGTATGGCATCCGGTTCGTCACCTAAGTATCCAAACAGTCCGCTTTAGCGAGCTGTTTGGCGCTATTACCCTATACTTTCTTTTAAAATGAGGTAATCTCTGGAATATTTCATTATTTTTGTGATTCAATTGTGAGTGAAACTTAAGGGTTGACGTTTGTGCTGATTGTAAAGGAGGACATAATATCTCGGATCAATAATGGCGATGCCAAAGCATTTGAACAATTATATACGACCTTCTACGTGTACTTGTGCGCCGTAGCGACTAAATATGTCTATAATTCGGAGGCGGCACGTGAGATCGTTAATGATGTTTTTATGAATGTATGGAATCACCATTCGGCGTTAATACATCCGGTAAACGCTTATTTAATTCGCTCGGTACGTAATTATTGCCTGAATTATTTAAGAGATAAACGTCAGCAAGAAGTCCCTTTATCAGATGTACAAGAAAGCTTATTGTCGATACAAGAGTTGCAAATCGACGCGGACCCCCATCCGTTGGCTTATCTGGAGAATAAGGAATTCGAGGAGAAAATCTATCGTGCCGTGGATTCCTTGCCCGCTAAATGCCGGGATATCTTCGTGCAATATCTTTACCATAACAAGACCTATGAGGAAATAGCGATAACAAATCATATCAGTTCCAGTACGGTACGAGTACAGATCAAGATCGGTTTGGCGAAGTTGCGTGAACTTTTAGGCGATCTTTACCCTCTTTTCTTACTTATATTTAATTTTTTCGAAAAATAATTGGAATCTCCTTAAACGGAATCTCTAAAACAGGTGTATATAATAGAAACCGGGTTGAAAACCGGCTCCTTTGTTAATATCATGGAAATAGAGAATAAACACATAGAAGATTTAATTTATAGCTACCTCATGGGAGATATATCCGAGGAGGGGCGAAATGAATTACTACAATGGTTGGAAACGGATGACGCTCATAAACAGTGCCTTTCCGAGATGGCAGATTGTTGGGCGACGGCGCATGTACCTTTGTTTGCCTCTGATATGAAAGCCGATTTCCAAAAACATTTCGGGGCACTTATCGATCCCGCTATTCCTTCTGAAAAGAATCATTGGCTAAATTTTCGGTTTTTAGGAAAAGTTGCCGCCTCGGTCTTGATCGTGGTATCGGTGGGAACTGCCTCTTATTATATAGGTACGAGACATAATCAGCCGAAATCTGCCGCCTTGGCTTATTTTGAGACGACAACTCCTATGGGAGCCCAAACGAAAGTCGTTTTGCCGGATCAATCCGTGGTTTGGGTCAACGCAGGTTCCACGTTGAGATATGGCAGTGATTTCAATACGAACGGACGTAGCGTACAATTGGATGGTGAGGCTTACTTCGAGATTACCCGGGATTCCCTTAAGCCTTTTATCGTAAAATCAAAGAAGTTGGATATCAAGGTTCTAGGAACTAGATTTAACGTAAAGGCTTACGGAATGGATGAAATGACCGATGTCACTCTGGTGTCGGGAAAAGTAAACGTGAGCTTGCGGGATGAGGTTGCCCATGCGGGCGATGTGACCTTGACTCCAAACCGGAAACTAAGCTTTAATAAGCAGACCAATAAGGTAAGAGTCAGTGAGGTGGATGCCAAGGATGCTCTCTCTTGGATGGACGGTAGCCTGAAATTCTCCGAGCAACCTTTCATGAGTATCGCCAAGGATTTGGAACGTAAGTTCAACGTGCGTATTCGTGTCGAGAGCGATCTTTTGAGAAAGGAAATCTTCTCCGGTAGCTTTACGAAAGATTATTCGTTGGATAAGATCCTTCGTGAGGTGGACGTGGATCATAAATATGTGTGGACTCGTTCGGGAGATGAGATTATTATAAAAGATAAGTAAAAACAAAAATACAAACCTTAATCCTAAGGTGTAAGTGTGGAAAATAGTATAAACGAGAAAATTATTTATTAAATCTAACTTTAATGGAAATGAACTATTTCAAGAAGACCGGTAAGATGATGGTAGCCGCATGTATGCTTGCGGGACTGCCGTTTATTCCCGGTACGGTTTCAGCGTCCGAACTTCAGACACAAATGATGTCTGTTCAAATGGAAAGTACGACATTAAAAGAACTTTTCGATTTGATCGAGGAAAAATTCAATTACACGTTCCTTATCCGTAACAATGACATCAATCTGAATGAGCGTATCTCAATCGACATGTCGAACCGCTCGGTCGAGGAGATTTTGACGACGGCGCTGAAAAATCAGCATGCTGATTTTGTTGTAAACAACAATAGGATTGTTGTTTACAAGTCATCTTCTAATCCAAATGAATTGAGAAACACGGAGAGAATGGTGGCGCAGCAGACGATTACGATTTCAGGTACCATTGTTGACGCGGTGACGGGTGAGCCGGTAATCGGCGCGAACGTGCTTGTGAAAGGCACTACGAACGGTACCAGTACCGATTTCGATGGAAAGTTTAGTTTGGAAGCTCCGGCCGGAGCTACTTTGGTCGTTTCTTACATCGGTTATGTGAACCATGAGGTTAAAGCGACTAGTGCTCCGATGACTATCCGTATCAAGGAAGACACTCAGAACCTTGAGGAGGTGGTTGTTGTTGGTTACGGCGTGCAAAAAAAGGAAAGCTTGACGGGTGCCATGCAGGTGGTGAGCAACGAGAAATTGTTGGATGCCACTAGCCCTACGGTCGAGAACTTATTGTCTGGTAAGGCTCCGGGCGTACAGGTTACTTCGGGTGGTGGTCAGCCGGGCGCTGCCGGTAAGGTGGTGATCCGTGGTAAGTCTACGGTAAACGGTAGCACGGACCCTCTTTGGATCGTGGATGGCGTAATCGTAGGTACGGATGCGGGTAGCTTGAACCCGGCTGATATCGAGTCTATGTCTATCTTGAAGGATGCCGCTTCAACCGCTATCTATGGTTCTCAAGGAGCGAACGGTGTTATCGTGGTGACTACGAAGAAAGGTAAGATCGGAAAAGCTACGATCAACGCTTCCGTAAAGATGGGTGTGAACCAGTTGCACCGTGGAAACATGAATATGATGAACGGCGAGGAATTATATGATTATTATAAATCTTTCGCTAATCAAGACGCCCTTCCGAGTTATTTTACGGAGGATTTGCGCAATCGTAACTTCGACTGGTGGAAAGAGGGTACGCATCTGGGCTTCGCTCAAGACTATAACGTATCAGTTTCCGGTGGCTCAGAGAAGATCAAGACGTATACATCCGTTGGTTACTATAATGAGGATGGTGCCGTGAAAGGATATGACTACAAGCGTTATAACTTACGTTTCAATGTGGATTACCAAGCGACGGATTGGTTGACTATCAAACCTAAAGTATGGGCTACCCGTAGCGACGTGATGGACCAGCAGCAAGATCTAGGCGCTATCATGTACGTTAACTTTCCTTGGGACTCTCCTTATGACGAGAATGGTGATCTGATCCAGCAATACAGACCTACTACTTGGATCAATAGCGACGCTACCAACTACTTGTATGATCTACAATGGAATTATGAGAAGAAGACTTCCTACGAGTTTATGGGTAACTTTGACTTTGATATCAAGTTTACCGATTGGTTGACTTTCGCATCCGTAAATAACTATAAATATAATAGTATCCTTTTTAAGAGCTATCAGGATCCCCGTTCTAAAAAGGGAGAGGCTGATAATGGATTATTGCAAGATAAGACCACCGCTTCTTATAGGGTATATAGCAACCAGTTGCTTCGTTTTAACAAGGTATTCGACAAGCACTCTATCAATGCGATCCTAGCTTACGAGTGGAATACTTTCACGCAGGAGATTAAAGACCAGACAGCGGCTAGTTTCGCTCCGGGCTTCTCTGTGGCCGATGTCGCTACTACTCCTAAGACGATAAAGGGAGAGCAAAAGGAATGGGCTGTACAATCTTATTTGTTCAATGCCAACTATGCGTATGATAATCGTTATTTGTTGTCTTTCTCATTCCGTCGGGATGGTGCCTCTAACTTTGGTACGGACGCTAAATATGGTAATTTCTTCTCCGTCAGCGGTGGTTGGAATATCCATCAGGAGGAATTCTTCAAGGCTAAGGATTGGGTGCAACAGTTGAAGTTGCGTGCGAGTTATGGTTCCGTAGGTAACCGTCCGACCGAATTATATTCCCAATATACGGTGTACGCCATGTCTACTGGATATAATGGTGATCCGGGTGCGGTAATCGAACAGAAGGAAAACAAGAACCTGACTTGGGAGAAGACTTATACGGCAGGTGTAGGTATCGACGCTATCTTGTTTGATCGTTTGACTATCAACTTGGATTATTATAATAAGAAAACAACCGATTTGCTTTACAAAGTGCCTCTGCCTGGTGTAACGGGTATTGTTGGTATCTATCGTAATGTGGGTGCCGTCAAGAATAATGGTTTCGAGGTCTCGATGAACGTGGACATCTTGAAAGGGGGCGATTGGAGTTGGAGCGTCGCTGCTAACTTAGGCCTGAACCGTAATAAGATCACTGAGTTATATGGTGGCAAGAGCGAGATCATCACTTCTAACGCCGGTTCAAGTTATGCCATTTCGATGGATAAGATATTGACTCCGGGACAAGACGTGGATACTTGGTATGGTACCGAATGGGCAGGCGTAGATCCGGAGACAGGTTCTCCGTTATGGTATACCACGAATGAGAATGGGGAACGTGTAACGACCTCGAATTATAGCGACGCTTCTAAGCACCAGACTATAATAGGTAAGTTGAGCCCCGATTTCTACGGAGGTTTCTCTACTGACTTATCTTGGAAAAACATTGATCTCTCCGCTGTCTTCGGTTATTCCGTAGGAGGTGATATTTATAATTACGACCGTTCGATGTATGATAGTGACGGCGCTTATGTAAATTATAACCAGATGAATTTGAAGGAAGGTTGGAATCGTTGGGAAAAACCGGGCGATATCGCTACCCACCCCAAGGCGGAATATGGCAATAAGAGCCAATCCAGCAAGGGATCTTCCCGTTATCTGGAGGACGCTAGCTACTTACGTTTACGTAGCTTGACGTTAGGCTATACATTACCTTGGAAGATTCAGTATGTAGATAATATCCGTCTTTCTTTCTCGGGTGAGAACTTGTTTGTCCTTTCTGGTTTCTCCGGAGTTGACCCGGAACTTCCGGCTGAGGTTGGCAATAAATACAAGGCAGGCTCGGTTGGTGTGGCGATCTCTCCGTACCCACAAGCTCGTAAATTCATGTTTGGTCTAAATGTTACATTTTAATTAAAGGAATCATAATGAAAAAAATCGCTATAGTGGCTCTTGCGGCAGCGGCCACGTTCATAACAAGCTGTGATATCGAACGTCTACCTTACGATAAGTACACGGAAGACAAGATCATGGAGGACAAAGATGCCGCGGTGGATGTTTTGCTAAACGGTTGTTACGCAAAACTGAAAAAGGCATCCGAACACTTGCATTATTGTGGTGAGTTCCCGGGGGATAACGTTTGTAAGGATAAACCGACAACCAATCCGTTCGGTACTTATTTTACCTATCAGCATACGGTAAATAATGGTGGTCTTACTACGGTTTGGAACAGTGCCTATAATATCATCTCACAGACTAGTTCTTTGATGAAGATGATTAATGAGGGCGAGTCTGCTGAGTTGGATCAGAAGTTGGGCGAGGCTTATTATATGCGCGGCATGATGTACTTCTATCTTTGCCGTGTGTTTGGCCGTCCTTATTATCAGGAACCGGAGAAGAATCTGGGTTTGCCGATTGTAAACGGTATGCCTGAGGATATGGATAATCTGGATCTTCCGGATCGTTCGTCCGTGAAAGATACGTATGATCAAGCTTTGGCTGACTTGAAGAAGGCAGAGGAATTGATGACAACGTTTAAATCTACCGCTTATGCCTCAAAATATGCGGCTCAAGCTTTATTGGCGAAGGTCTATATGTATATGAGTGGCACGTTTGAGAATCCGAATAAGGAATATGCCCAGTTATCTTATGATTATGCGAATACGGTAATCGAGAGTGGCCAGTTCTCTATGTTAGATCGTGACAACTTTATGCGTTATAATGAGTTCGCTCCGGATGCCGCTTCACAGACAGAGACTATTTTCGCCGTGAAGTTTATAGCCTCAGACTGGGAAGATTGGGGTGATCCGCTAGGAAGTATGTACGCTGAGATCGATGGTCAAGGCTGGGGTGAGGTTTACGCCAGCGCTAAGTATATGGATTTGTTGCATGAGACAGGAAAAGGAACCGATGCACGTGAGGCGTTTATCCATCCGCAATATAAGGAAGACGCTAATGGAAATCAGATCCCCGCTTTCCGTTTTGTAGCTAACTTATATACGGACGGCAAGATTTCCGGTTACGTATATCGTCAAGGTGAGACCAAGGAAGTAGGAGGTAAGTTAATCGCTACGGTAGATGGTGAAGAATATACATTAACTCCGGTAGATGTGGACAATAAGCGTTATTCTATTAGCTATAAGGGAGAAACGTATGAGGGAGATTATGACTACTTTATGTTGGAAAGTCAAGGTAACCCGAAATTCTATAGCTATAAGTGCTCTAAGCAAGATGGCTATCCTCACCTTTATTCTCCGGTTATCTCTCGCTTAGGTGAGCTATACCTGATTCGCGCCGAGGCTAGCGCTAAATTAGGAAACTATACAAAAGCATTAGCCGATTTGAATACCGTTCGTACCCGTTCCTTACCTAACGCCGGATATAAATCTTTGGATGCGACAAACGCTCATGAGCTTATCATGAAAGAACGTCAGTTGGAATTAGCTTATGAGGCTGACCGTGGTTTTGATGTATATCGTGTAGGCGATACGATGAAACGTCATTACCCGGGATTCCATGACGGCGTGCCTGAATATCCTGCTACCAGCCCGTTGGCTATCCAGTATATTCCGCAGTCTGAGATTAACGCTTATCCGGGTACATTAACTCAGAATCCGTAATAAGCGATGAATAAGTATTGTATAATGAGTGTGTTGGCAGGGTTTTCCTTGCCAACAACTTTAATAGCTCAATCAGCTCCCCGGCAACCTAACGTGGTGATCATCGTGGCCGATGATCTCGGGTATGGTGATCTAAGCTGTTACGGGGCTCATCGCATACAGACTCGGGGAATGGATCGTATCGCAAATGAAGGCATACGCTTTACGCAAGGTTATTGTACAGCGGCTACTTCTACCCCCAGCCGGTATTCCTTGCTTACCGGATTATATCCTTGGACAAATAGGGATGCCAAAATACTTCCCGGCAATGCGGCTCTGATTATCAATACTCAACAGGTTACCTTGCCGAAGGTGATGAAGCAAGCGGGCTATGTCACCGGCTCGGTCGGCAAATGGCATCTGGGATTAGGTGACGGGGCGGTAGACTGGAACAAGCTGGTTTATCCCGGAGCGAAAGAGATCGGTTACGACTATTCTTTTATCCAAGCTGCTACTAATGACCGGGTTCCCTGTATCTTTATCGAGAATGGGAGAGGTGTAAACCTCGATCCGAACGATCCTCTCTATGTCAGTTATAAGGAGAATTTCCCCGGGGAACCGACTGGGAAGGATAATCCTGAATTACTGAGAATGCTCCCGAGTGTCGGGCATGCCGGCGCTATCGTAAACGGTGTACCTCGAATTGGTTTCCAGAAAGGAGGCAAGACCGCCCAATGGAAAGATGAGGATATGGCAGAGTTGTTCCTTGAGAAGGCGAAAGGTTTTATGAAAGAGAATAAGGATAAACCTTTCTTCCTGTACTATGGCTTGCATCAACCGCATGTACCTCGTGTTCCGAACGAGAGATTCGCGGGTAAGTCGGGGATGGGACCTCGTGGAGATGTTATCTTGGAAGCGGATTGGTGCGTGACCGAATTCTTGAAGGAAATGGATAAGTTGGGGCTAACGGAAAATACGTTAGTTGTTTTCACTAGCGATAACGGACCGGTTCTGGATGACGGTTATCAAGATCAAGCCGTGGAATTGGTAGGGGATCATAAGATGGCCGGACCGCTTCGTGGAGGAAAGACGAGCTTGTATGATGGTGGGACCTGTATCCCGTTCATGCTTCGTTGGCCTGCGGAAGTTAAGCCGGGCGCTGTGTCGGATGCCTTGGTTTGCCAGATGGATTTGTTAGCCTCGCTGTCGGCGTTGATCGGACAGACCTATTCTGATAAGGTAGATAGCCAAAACACCTTGCCTGTCTTTCTAGGAAAAGGTGGTAATGGGCGAAAGGAACTTGTCTTGGAAGGTTATTTCAATTATGCGCTACGTGATGGTGATTGGGTCATGATCCCGCCGTATCCGGATACCTATGGTGACGCGGAGGAGGCTGCCTTTGCCGGAAATAGTAACTGTTATCAATTATATAATGTAAAGGAAGACATCGGTCAGCAAGTTAATTTGGCGGAAAAAGAACCTAAAAGACTTCGACAGATGATGATGACCTTCGAGAGGCTAAAAAGGGAAACCGGAAAGATAACGAACTTTTAGTCTTGGACTCTTTATTTTTCAAAATACTCAATAACGTTTTGATTGAAAAAATATTTTTTTAATTTTGTATCCTCAAAACACAAACTAATTTATAAAATATATGGAAAACACTCGTCGTTCATTCCTTAAGAAAGTATCTGCCGCTGGTATTGGTGCCGCAGGCTTGGCAATGGCTGGAAACGCCGGAGCTACAACAACTGCCGCTGAACCCCAAAAGAAAAAAACAGCCGGTAAAGATGATGGTAAATTACGTTTCGGTTTCATCGGAACGGGTTCTAGATGCCATGAGCATATTAATAATGTATTGGCGATCCCCGGTAATAAGATCGTAGCGATTTGCGATATCCAACAGGGCCCGATCGATAGTACCTTGAAACATATCGCTAAATTTAATGTCCCTGCTCCGAAAGTTTACAAAGGGGGTGAACGTGAATTTGAGAATATGTTGAACAACGAGGAGTTTGATTGCGTGATCATCGCAAGTCCTTGGGAATGGCACGTACCGATGTCTGTCGCCGCTATGAAGGCTGGTGTTCCTTATGTAGGCGTGGAGGTTTCTGCGGCTAACACGTTAGAGGAGTGCTGGGATTTGGTAAATGTTTCGGAAGCAACCGGAAGCCATTTGAATATCATGGAGAACGTATGTTATCGTCGTGACTGTATGGCTGCGTTGAATATGGTCCGCCAAGGTTTGTTCGGCGAGATCTTGCATGGTGGTTGTGGTTATGAGCATGACTTGCGTGAGGTGAAATTCAACGATGGAACTCATTACAACTATGTACCGGGCAGTGGTGATCTTCGTATGGGTCCGACGGCTTTCGCCGAGGCTCAATGGCGTACGAACCATTCCGTACATCGTAATGGCGATATCTATCCGACTCACGGTATCGGACCGATAGCTCATTGTATGGATATCAATCGTGGTAACCGTTTCCTTTCTTTATCCGCTATGGCTACTCAATCTCGTGGATTGCATAAGTTTATCGTGGATAATGGGGGTGAGAATCATCCGTTGGCGAAGGTCAACTTCAATTTGGGAGATATCGTGACTTCTATGATTAAGTGTTCTAATGGACAAACGATTATCGTAACCCATGATACCAATTCTCCTCGCCCTTATTCATTAGGTTTCCGTGTTCAGGGAACTGAGGGTTTATGGATGAACGATGGCGATCATGTATATGTACAAGGAAAGTCTAAGCCTCATCGTTGGGATGATTCCGATGAATGGTTCAAGAAATATGATCATAAATTGTGGGCTTCCTTAGAGTCTCAAGCTGCTGAGGCCGGACACGGTGGTATGGACTATATCATGATGTACGACTTGATCGACGCTATCCGTAATAAGAAACCGGCTCCAATGGACTGCTATGACGCTGCCGCTTGGAGCGCTATCTCCGGCTTGTCGGAGATGTCAATCGCTCGTGGCGGTGCTTTGGTAGACTTCCCGGATTTCACCCGTGGGCAATGGATTCACCGTCAACCGCAATTCGCTTTGTAATAGATTTTCATAAAATACTAGGGAAGGATGTCTTTGTTAAAGGCATCCTTTTCTTTTTTATATACATTTTTCTTGTCTCTTCGAGTATTATGATTATTTTTGTCACTCAAGTTAATCTATTCTATCTAAATTTTAAATTCGTACTATGAAGACAAACAGAAGAGACTTCCTGAAGACTCTTGGAGGAATCGCGGCATTTACGATTGTACCGCGCCACGTGTTGGGTAATGGATTCATCGCTCCAAGTGATCAATTAACAAAAGGAATTATCGGTACAGGTGGTATGGGCCGTGGACATGTGGACTATGCTGGGACTCGTCTTGTCGCTGTGTGTGACGTCGATAAGAATCATCTGGAGCTAGGTAAACAGTTGGTAAAGGATAAGATTGCCGCATACCATGATTTTCGTGATTTGATTCTAGATCCCAATGTAGATATCGTTCATATAGCTACGCCTCCTCACTGGCATGGTATCATGTCTGTCGAGGCCGCTAAAGCAGGAAAAGATATTTGGTGTGAGAAGCCTATGACCCGTACGATCGGGGAGGGTAAACGGGTAATGGAAGCGATGAAGCAATACGGACGTATGTTCCGCTTGAACACTTGGTTCCGTTTCGCTGACCCGTTCTATGGACTGGGCACTCCAGTGAAACCTTTGAAGAAACTGGTTCAAAGTGGTATGTTGGGCTGGCCGCTAAAGGTAACGATCAGCAAGCATACCGGTTTCGACTGGAAGTTCTATTGGGTTGGTAAAGAATATCTGGAACCACAATCGGTGCCTAGTGAGCTGGATTATGATTTCTGGTTGGGTCCGGCTCCTTACAAACCTTATAACCCGCATCGTGTGCATCAGACATTCCGTGGATACTGGGATTATGACGGCGGTGGTTTAGGGGATATGGGACAGCATTATATTGACCCTGTACAATATTTTTTAGGAAAAGATAATACCAGCCCGGTTAAGGTAGAGGTGGATGCTCCGCAACAACATCCGGACGCCGTGGGTACTTGGCGCTCGATTACGTATACCTATGAGGATGGTTGCCAGATCGTACTTTGGGGAGGTGATTACGGGGATCCGAACACACCTTATATTTCCGGACCAAACGGGAATGTTTATAAGAATTTCGTATGTGATATCCCGGATTGGGAGAAAAAGTTATCCGATTATCCCGAACCTGAGCCACAGGTTACCGACTTTATCGAGTGCGTAAAGACTCGTCAGCCTTTTGCCTTGAATGAACGTAATGGTTTCCGTTCCGCTACGATCGTGAATATGGGTGCCGTAGCCCTTCGTTTGAATCGTACGCTTCACTTTGATCCCGTAAAACTGGAATTTATTAATGATGAGGCCGCTAATCGTTTGTTGGATCAGCCGATGAGAGCACCTTGGAATATTTAAACACATACACATATGAAAAAAGTATATATATCAATTGCCAGCTTATTGTTGTGCGGTAGCATGTTAATGGCTCAAAGCCCGGCTAATCGTACATCGAAGACGATCGTTGCCGATGTACTGGCACAGATGCCGGCGGAGCAACAAGCTGAATATAACAAATTAATTAATGACCTAAGCTCCACTGGCGAGGAAGGGGTCTTGATGTTGATTAACAAGATTAACGCTCCGGGAAAAGGCAGTAACTCGAACGTGGATTATGCGTTGAGCGGATTGACTCACTACGTAATGGCAAAAGGTGAGGAGAACGCTCGTCTAGTAACAGCCAACGCATATTTGAAAGCCTTGGATAAGGTGAGCGACCGGGAGACAAAGGCTTTTATTATCCGGCAGCTTCAATTACTGGGAAAAGATGAGTGTGTGGATACGCTGGCTAGCTATTTGAACGATGAGAGCCTAAGCGGTCCTGCTGCCCGTGCGTTATCCGCAATCCGTACCGATAACGCTAAGAAGGTTTTGGTGGCTTCCTTGATGCGTCGTTCCGGTACTCCGAAGACGCAAAAGGATATTATCCGTGCGATCGCTGACGTGCAAATCGCTGATGCGGAAAATGTATTGAAAGCGATGCTTGGCTCCAGCGATGAGAATATGCAGAAGGAGGTTCTTTATGCGTTGAGCCGTGTAGGTTCTAAAGCTTCTCTGAGTGATTTAGCCGCCGTTGCCGAGAAAGCCGGTTATAAAATGGAAAAGACCGGGGCGAATGAGGCGTATATCGCTTTGATAAAACGTGTCCTTGAGCAAGGCGATACCAAAGATGCGGAGAAAGCAGCGAATGATTTATTGAAGAAGTCTACGAAAGCAGGTATGACACAGACCCGTGAGGCCGCTCTTCAGATTCTATTGGCCGCTAAGCCGGAAGCTGCTACGAAGAATTTATTATCGGCTTTGAAAGATACGGATAAGGGATACCGTAATGCGGCTTTGAACTTTGCTTCGGGTTTCGCTGATCAAAATGTTTATATTGAGGTCATGAAACACATGTTAAAGGCGAAGCCGGAAGTCAAGGTGGATATCTTGAACTGGATAGGCCGTGAAAGCAAATGCCCGTCTAAACATGACGTGATCAAGAATCTGGAACTTCGTTTTGATCTACCAGCGAGACAAGTTCTTTTGGACCAATTGAAAGATAAGGATTTCTATGTGCAACAGGCCGCTGTTTGGGCCTTGGTTAAAATCGGTGATAAGAGTGTCATTCCTGTGCTGGCGGATTTGTTGAAGAGCAATGACAAGCAAGTGATATTATTGGGTCAAGATGCTTTGATGGCATTTAACGGCGATATTGATCAAGCGGTCGCTAAAGTGATCCCGTCTGCTTCCGATGCCGGGAAAATCGCTGGTCTGGAGCTGTTGGCGATACGTATGGCCGATGCGAATCTGAATACGGTACTGGATCAGATTAAATCCGGCTCTCCGGAGGTGAAGAAAGCCGCTTATACCGCATTGAAAGATGTAGTGTCTGAGAAAGATTTCACTTTATTGTGCGGAATGTTGGAGACGGCGGAGGCTTCCGCTATCGCCCCGCTTCAGGATGCGGTCATTGCCGCTATCTCTAAACAACCGGCGGCAACTCAAGTATCTAACGTGAATCGTCGTATGGTACAAGCGGGAGACAGCAAGAGGTATCTTTATTATAAGGTCTTATCAGCGACTGGTGAGAAAGATGCTCTAGCTACGATCGTGGAAGGATTGAATAAAGGAAATGGAGCGGCCAAGGATGCGGCTCTTGACGCTTTGTTGGCTTGGAAGGGTATTGAGGCTGCCGATGAACTATTTAAGGTTTGCCAATCAGCCTCTTCCGATCAAGTATTCGACAGGGCGTTAAAGCGTTATGTGCAGTTGGTATCTAATCCGGCATTTACGAGAGAGAATCGTTTGTTGAGCTTGCGGAAAGTCATGGAGATCGCCCGGACGAGTGAGCAAAAGGCTCTTATTTTACGTCAGATCCAACGGGCGGATACCTTCTTGGCATTGATGTATGCGTCGGAATTCTTGGATTCAAGCGATGCGGCTGTTCGTTCTGCGGCTGTTTATGCGGTTTGGAATATCGCTCGTAACCATCCGGAATATAAGGGTGACAATGTGAAGGCAATCTTGAAACGTGTTTTGACCATGTTTGACGGGGAAGACGCTCGTTATGATATCGATGCCTTGAAGCAACATTTAGATGCGATGCCGGACGAGGTTGGATTTGTCTCTATCTTTAATGGTAAGGATTTAACGGGTTGGAAAGGTTTGGTTGAGAATCCGATCGCCCGTGCGAAAATGAAACCGGCTCAATTGGCGAAAGCGCAGGAGAAGGCGGATGAGAATATGCGTCGTGACTGGAAAGTGGAGAATGGCCTATTAGTATTTGACGGTACTGGGTACGATAACCTATGTACTGAAAAGCAATATGGTGATTTCGAGATGTATGTTGATTGGATGTTGGATCCGAAAGGACCTGAGGCTGATGCCGGTATTTATCTGCGTGGTACTCCTCAAGTCCAGATCTGGGATACTTCTCGGGTAAATGTTGGTGCGCAAGTAGGTTCCGGAGGCTTGTATAACAATCAGGTAAACGAGAGCAAGCCTTCGAAAGTGGCCGATAATAAACTCGGTGAATGGAATTCCTTCTATATTAAGATGGTTGGTGACCGTGTGACGGTTGTCTTGAACGGAGAAAAAGTGGTAGATAACGTGATTCTGGAAAACTATTGGGATCGCAAGCTTCCGATTTTCCCGGTAGAGCAAATCGAGATGCAAGCTCATGGCAGCAAGGTCTATTACCGTAATATCTACGTAAAGGAATTGGAAAAACAAGAACCGTTCAAATTATCGCCGGAAGAGGAAAAAGAAGGTTTCAAGGTTTTGTTTGACGGAACGAATATGCATGAATGGACTGGAAACACGGTTGATTATATCTTGGAAGATGGCTGTATCTCTATGGTCCCAAGCAGTAGTTTCGGAGGTAATCTGTACACCAAGAAGGAATACGGAAACTTTATCTATCGTTTTGACTTCCAGTTAACCCCGGGAGCTAATAACGGTGTCGGTATCCGTACGCCGATGGAAGGAGACGCAGCATATGTAGGTATGGAAGTGCAGGTCTTGGATTGTGAACATCCTATTTACCAAGGGAACATCACTCCGCTGCAACATCACGGTTCCGTATACGGTATCATTCCCGCCCGTGAGGATCATCCGAAAGCGTTCAAGCCGGTTGGAGAATGGAATACGGAAGAGATCATGGCAGATGGCGATCATATCCGTGTGACGGTGAATGGAGTCGTAATCTTGGATGGAAATATTCGGGATGCCGTGAAGAATGGTACGCCGGATGGAAAGGAGCATCCGGGTTTGTTTAACAAAAAAGGTCATATAGGTTTCTTAGGACATGGTTCCCCTGTCAAATTCCGCAATATTCGTATCAAGGAATTGAAATAATTTATATCAGGCTTTGAATATAGAAAGAGATTGTCTTGAGTGATTCGAGACAATCTCTTTTTTATTATAGGGGATTTATACTATTTAAATTATATCTTTGTGAAATCATAGTGTAATTTTATCGGAAGGGATATTTTTATGGAGGATATACAGACTCAATTGGATCAATGTAAATTGTTATTGGATAGAGCGGAAGTTGGCTTGTGGGAAGCCGATTTTGTTCAAAGAAGTTATATCTGTTCCGATTATTTAATGAGTATATTTGGGAAGAAGGGGAATAATCTCTCTTTTTTTGAATTTTACTATATAATCCGGGAAGACTTTAGGGATCTGATTACTACGGATTTTTTATCGATCCAATCTGTCGATACGTATGAGCAAATATTTCCGATAATAACACCGACTGGGGAAAAATGGGTACGCTCCAGATTATGTGAGCGTAAGTTGAATAATGGAGTGTGCGTAAAAGCGTTGGGCATATTACAGATTTTACCTAATTTCAAACTGAAAGAGGAAAAGATTAGTAAGATGATCGATCATAATGAGATGATCTTCCGAAAGCTGTATGTAAATTTACCTGTGGGGGTCGAGCTTTATGACAGGGACGGTTACTTGATTGACCTGAACGCAAAGGATATGGAGATATTCGGTATCCGGTCAAAGAAGGACGTTTTAGGAGTCAATATTTTTAGCAACCCGATTATGCCTAAAGATGTGATCAAGAAACTCAAGGAGAATAAATCCGTGAATTTCCGGCTGAATTATTCGTTTAAGAAGGTCGATGATTATTATAACACCTCGAAAGTAGGCGAGATGGATATCGTTACCAAGGCCAGTATTTTATATGACCAAAGAGGTGAACCTTCCAGCTATTTACTTATTAATTTGGATAATACGGAAAAGATGATCGCCTATAACCGTATTTCTGAGTTTGAGAATGTATTTACCTTGGTCAGCGTATACGCTAAAGTCGGTTATGCCCTTTATGACTTATATACCTTTGAGGGCTATGCCATTAAGCAATGGTATGAGAATATGGGAGAGAAGGATGGAACCCCCTTGTCCCAAATTATTGGGATTTATTCTTATATTCATCCGAACGACGCTGGATATATAAACTCATTCTTTGAGGAGGTAAAACAGGGCAAAGCGCATCATTTCCGTAGGGAAGTGCGTGTGAAGTCTGGTGACGGATGGAAATGGATTTGTGCCAATATCACCCGTAACCCTCAAAGCGTAGACCCGAATAAACCGGAGATGATCTGTATTAATTATGATATCACGGAGTTAAAGGACTCTCAATTGAAAAGGGAAAGGGCGGAAGAACTGGATCGTTTGAAGTCTGCCTTCCTAGCGAATATGAGTCATGAGATTCGTACGCCATTAAATGCCATTGTCGGTTTTTCTCAATTATTGGCGGAAACGGATGATCCCGAGGAGAGGCATGAGTTTGTGGAAATCATCGATAGCAATAATCGGATGTTGCTTCAATTGATCAGTGATATTCTAGACTTGGCAAAAATTGAATCCGGTACGATGGATTTCAAGTTCGCCGATATGAACGTAAAAGAGGTGATCAATGAGATCGTGACCTCATTCCGTATCAAGATGCCCGATAACGTAGCTCTGATCGCTCCCCAAGATTCACCGGAATGCCAAATCTATAGCGATCGTATGCGGCTGACGCAGGTAATATCCAATTTCCTTAACAACGCGATCAAGTATACGAGCGAAGGTTGTATCACCTTAGCTTACGAGATCATAGGTGATGAGATAAAATTCTCCGTGACTGATACGGGGGATGGCATGAGCCAAGAGATACAAGCCCATATCTTTGATCGTTTCTATAAAGGAAATACGTTTAAACAAGGTACGGGCTTGGGGCTATCTATTTGCGAGACCATCGTAAATAGGCTAGGTGGTCGGATCGGTGTAAATTCCGAGTTGGGCAAAGGCAGTACGTTTTGGTTTACGCATCCCTATTCCTTCTCGCCGAACGCTAAATCTCCTGCATCGCCTAATCCGGGAACGATATAAGAATGATCGTCGAGGTCATTATCTAATGCGGCGATCCAGATTGTAGTCTTGTCATCCGGCATTTTCTTCTGCAAGTATTCCAAGGCTTGTTTGCTTGAGATGATGGAGGCTACGTGTACATGGCCGGGTACTCCTTTGGTCAGCAGGGCCTCATACGCCAATTCCATAGAGCTTCCGGTGGCCAACATCGGGTCGGATATGATCAAGGTTTTACCTGTTAAGCGAGGAGAGGCGATATATTCGATATGAATATCAAAATTCAAACGGTCTTTATATTTGCGGTAAGCGGATACGAAAGCGTTCTCCGCATTATCCAGATACCGAAGGAAACCTTGGTGGAATGGAAGTCCGGCACGCAAGATCGTACTAATCACGATTCGATCGTCCGGCGTATTCATCGGGGCTATACCTAGCGGGGACTGGATGTCTTTCGTACTGTAATGAAATTCCTTACTGATCTCGTAAGCCATGATTTCTCCGATACGCTCAACATTACGACGGAAACGAAGGCTGTCTTTTTGTATATCTACATCTCTAAGTTCGGCTACGAACTTGTTTAATATGGAATTTGTGTCTCCAAGATTGACGATTCTCATGAGTCTTTTTTTTGAGCCCAAAAGTAATCATTTCCGGACACTAAAAATCATAAGTATGAAATTTTTCATTCATAGTTATAAATGAAAGATTTCATACTTATGGTTTTTTATCCCCTTACCGGGGATATTTTTACTACGTTTTCGGTGACTTTATTATTTCAGGTGGGCATTCATCGCCTCAAGGAGGAATTTACCCGGTTTGAATTTTACGGTCGTACGAGCGGGGATCATTACCGGAGTACCTGTTTTAGGATTTCTGGCAAGACGCTGTGTTTGCGGTCTTGGGATCAGTGTTCCAAATCCGACAAGTACGATTTCCTCATTTTCGGACATACGCTCAGTTACGATCTCGATGTAAGCATCCAATACTTTCTTTGCTTCTTGCTTTTGTAACCCGGTCTTGTCTGCTAAAGCCTCTATAAGTTCTGCTTTGTTCATAAATGCAAATTTTTTAAATTGTTAAACACTACAAATGTACACTTTGAAGCTGGTTTTATAGTTACGTTTTGCAAAGATACATTTGCATTTGAGTTTCTTATTAAACAAGGCCTACAGATGTTTGTTACATTTTTAAGAACAAAAAATGTTAATAATGTGTCAGTTTGCGAATTTCGAAACATTTATTGAATCTTGATATACCCGATTCGTGTGTACTTGATAGTACGGGATTCTATATGTTTTAAGACCTTAGCGGAAGTCAAAGTCAATTTTTCCCCTACTTGGAAAGCATGAGCGCCCGGTGGCAACGTTTGCGTGGTAAGACTACGATCTTTCGCTTTTATCCTCAATAAAAAGTAATTCCCGGCGATGTCCACGGCCGTGAGCAATTGATCTACATAGAAATATTCGGTACCACGGATAATCTGTGTCTTGTAAGAATCGTCTTCAATGCGGACTTTTGTGATTGTTAACTTTAAATCGCTCAATTTTTCTCCCGGTGTTCCTACAAAGCGGCTTACAGGCATTTTATATTTCTTACGGGTCTGTAGGTCGAGATAGATTTTACTGTAGGTCACCGCTAACTCTTTAAAACGCATCTCGCTTTTTACGTGAGGCTCATATTTATCGGCTATCCAAACGACGTAACGGGGATCGATCGTATAGATGTCATGCAAATGGTATCCTCTGTATTTACCGAAAGAAATAATATCGTCTCCATTATCGGGAGAGTCTTTGATATCTGTCGTTATAAATAAAGGTAGAAAGGAGTTGCTTACCATCTTAATCGCCTTATTCACCGAGCTGATGGCATTCAAGTCGAGATTCGCCAAATAGACCGTCGGATGATAAGTGGCCGAAGGCGTAAAGAACCAAAGCGTATAATATAAGGTCTTTGAGGTAGGCAAAAGAATGTAGTACCGCCCTTTGTCTGACGTTTTTCCTCGATTGAACGTGTTTAACTTGTCGAGGATCATCTTCTGTATTTCACCGGATAGGCCGGACGTGTTCTCATCCATACGATCAACTCTATATACAAATCTACTGAAAAAATCCGGAACTACATAATTTGCGGATGAGTTATTTATGACTACTTTTGCCCTAAAAATAAAATAGACGATGAGAATAGAGCAGAATTATTCGTTGGAGAAACACAATACGTTCCATCTCCCAGTAAAGACACGTTGGTTCATGGAGTATGAGACGGAGGAGGAGTTGCAACGAATCTTACATGATGAATACTTTCAGGAATGTTTATCCTTGCATATAGGAGGCGGGAGCAATCTATTGTTCATCAACGATTATAATGGCATTATCATCCATTCCCGAATCAAGGGGATTTCTATCTCGGCGGAAACGGACGAGTATGTATCGCTTCGTGTCGGGGCTGCGGAGATCTGGGATGATGTCGTGGCATACGCCGTATTGAAAGGTTGGGGAGGTATAGAGAATCTTTCTTTAATACCCGGTGAGGCGGGCGCTGCCGCTATCCAGAACATCGGGGCTTATGGTATGGAGATCAAGGATGTGATCGAGAGCGTGGAGGCTTATAACCAGTTGACATTCGAGAAACGGACTTTTACGAATACGGATTGTGAATATGGATATCGTAATAGTTATTTCAAGAATGAGCATCATGACCCCCACATCATAACTTATATTACGCTTCGACTATCCAAGAACCCTAGCTTTTCGGTTAATTATGGGAACTTAAAGGAGGAGTTGACGAAATATCCGGAAGTTACTTTGGAAACGATCCGTGAGGCTGTCATAACAATTCGCAGGCAGAAGCTTCCCGATCCGGAAGTATTAGGCAACGCAGGCAGTTTCTTTATGAACCCGATAATTACGGCAGAGCATTTTGAGAAATTGAAAAAGCAATTCCCGGAAATCCCGTCTTATCCCGCTTCGGAAGGAAAGATCAAGGTTCCGGCCGGTTGGTTGATCGAGCAATGTGGGTTTAAGGGTAAAAACCATGGGCCGGTAGGTGTTTACGAGAAACAAGCGTTGGTATTAGTGAATTTAGGAGATGCCCGGGGGCATGAGATCGCGTTGGTCGCGGAGAGCATTCGTACCGCCGTAAAAGATCGTTTCGGTATAGAGCTTATGCCTGAGGTTAAATATGTCGGATAATGAAAATCGTTTTTTTAGGAACAGGAACGTCTACGGGCAATCCTGAGATAGGTTGCCAATGTGAGGTATGTACTAGTAAAGACCCCCGTGATTGGCGTCTACGGGCTTCGATCTTGGTAGAGACGGAAGGGAAACGGATATTGATCGATTGTGGTCCGGACTTCCGTTGGCAAATGATAACCAATAAGATTTACTATTTTGACGCCGTTTTAGTAACTCATGAGCACTACGATCATGTAGGTGGCTTAGATGATCTACGTCCTTTTGGCCGGTATAAAGATGTGGATATTTATGCGGAAGACAATGTCGTGGAGGCGATAAAGACTCGCATCCCTTATGTCTTCCGGGAGCATAAATATCCGGGAGTGCCTAATTTGGTTTTGCATACGATCGGGACGAAACCGTTTGAGGCCGCCGGTGTCATGATCACTCCGATCCGTGTAATGCACGCTAAGCTGCCGATCTTAGGTTTCCGTATCGGCAATATGGCTTACTTGACCGACCTTAAATATCTTCCGGAAGAAGAGTACGCTAAGTTGGAAAACCTTGATGTATTGGTTATTGATGCCCTTCGGAAAGGAGAGCATCAATCGCATGAGAGTCTGGAGGAAGCCTTAGCGAATATATCCCGTATCCAGCCCAAGGAGGCCTATTTAATCCATATGAGTCATCGCATAGGGTTGCATGCGGTCATTGAAAAAGAGTTGCCTCCGCATGTACATTACTCATATGATGGATTAACGGTGACTTTTTAAGTCATATATTGAAAAGATTCTTTATCTTTGCCAGCTGAAAATCTAGAGAATAGCTGCTTTTTTAAGTTAGTCGCTTATAGCAGGAGTGGTATATAATAAAAAACAATAATAGACTGTATGAATTTATCGTTTAAGAACGTACTATGCGTATGTTGCTTATTGCTGTCGGGATCTGTGTATGCACAGGTTCCGCAAGACTTGATTGACAAGGCGAAAGCCGCTGGAATGTCGGATACGCAGATCCAGCAGGAATTAGCCAAGCGTATGAAACAAGAAGGGGGATCAGTCGGATCTCAAGCTACCGCTACCGATGCGAAGGTTAGCGACCGGGTAATGCCGGTAATCGATGAAGGACAATCCTTAGAAGCCCAACGTAGAAATAATCTTCCTGCTTCAGCCATGGAGAATACCGTATTCGGGCATGAAATCTTCTCAAACAAGAACTTATCTTTTGCCCCAGATTTAAACATCCCTACACCTAAGGATTATGTGCTTTCCGCTGGTGATGAGTTATTGATTAATGTATGGGGAGATTCCGAGCTAAACTTGAAATTAAAGATCTCTCCGGATGGTACGATCCTTGTACCAAATTTAGGTCCGGTGTCGGTCAGTGGATTGACGATCGCTGGCGCTGAGACTCGTCTGCGTCAGGAGTTGAGCCAGATTATGTCTACGCTGTCTGGTTCGGGAGAGGGGAATACCTTTGTTTCCGTCAGTTTGAGCCAGATTCGTAGCATGAAGGTGAATATTGTCGGCGAGGTAGTCGCTCCCGGTACGTATACATTACCTTCATTCGCCACATTATTTAATGCGTTGTATGCCGCCGGTGGTGTGAATAAGATCGGTTCTTTGCGTAGCATCAAGGTATATCGCAATAGCAAGGAAATCGCTAATCTCGACGTATATGATTATTTATTGAACGGAAAGTACACAACGAATGTTCGTTTGGAAGAGAACGATATGATTATGGTAGGCCCGTACGACCAGTTAGCGGTGGTTCGAGGTAAGGTGAAACGTAATCGTATTTTCGAGTTGCGCAAGGGTGAGACCTTGAAGCAATTGCTGGATATGGCCGGCGGATTTACCGGCGACGCTTATACGAAGGACGTACAAGTGAAGCGTAAATCAGATAGTCGTTACCAGATCTCTACGGTTTCGGAGGATAAGTTCGCTTCTTTCGTGATGCAGGATGGCGATTCTTTGCTGGTAGATTCCGTTATTCCTTTTTATGAGAATCGTTTGGTCGTGACGGGAGCTGTATGGCGTCCGGGAGAATATGAGTTAAGTCCGTCGGTTCGTACGGTAAAGCAATTGGTAAAACAGGCCGCGGGTCTTAAAGGAGACGAGTTCGCCGGCCGTGCCTTGATTACCCGTTTGAATCCGGATTTCACGACTACGATGATCGCCGTGGATATTCGTGGTATCTTGAACGGTACCGCTCCAGATGTGGAGTTGCAAGCGGAAGACCAATTAAGCATTCCTTCCCTATTCGATTTGCGCGAACCTTATACGATCAAGGTTGGCGGAGCCGTGAATTATCCGGATACGGTGCTTCCGTATCGTCATAATTTGACAATAGAGGACGCTATCATGATGGCCGGTGGCTTAAGAGAGTCCGCTTCTTCTATTAATGTAGAGGTAGCCCGTCGTGTGAAGGATCCTAGTTCCAATCAGAATGTCAACCGGATCGCCGATGTATATAACTTCTCGTTGAGTGAGGACTTCAAGTTGAATGCGGGAGATACGATCTTCACATTGGAGCCGTTCGATGAGGTTTATGTTCGTTTCTCCCCGGGGTATCATGAGCAACAGGTCGTGAAGGTGAACGGCGAGATCACTTTTGCCGGTAGCTATGTATTGGCTACGAAGAACGCTCGCTTGAGTGATATTATCGCGAAAGCGGGAGGAGTTACCCCAGAGTCTTATGTAAAAGGTGCTAGCTTGAAACGTCAGTTGACAGAAGATGAATTGAAACGCATGGAGACCCTTCTGGCTTTAAGTGAGGCGAATAAGCAAAGCCGGGATTCCATCGGTGTAGCGTTGATGAATGTGAAGGACTATTCCGTAGGTATTGATTTAGAGAAAGCGTTGGCAAATCCGGGTAGTATCGATGACGTTGTGCTTCGTGACGGCGATGAGCTTTATATCCCGCAGATGCAAAGTACGGTGAAGATGAGCGGAGCCGTGACTTATCCGAACAGCGTAACTTACACGAAAGGTATGTCGGTTATGGATTGCTTGTCTCAAGCCGGTGGTTATAATGATATCGCACGTAAGTATCCGATCGTAATATATATGAATGGTAAGGTCGCTACGACGAAGCGTACCGCTATCTTTTTCAAGCGTTATCCGAAAGTGGAGCCGGGCTGTGAGATCGTAGTTCCGACGAAAACGCAACGTGAGCGCCGAAGCTTGGCTGAGATCATGAGTATCAGTAGCTCCGCTACCTCTATGGCTGCGATGATTACCTCTATTGTTAACATGATTAAAAACTAATCAGGCATGGATACGATAAACAAGATAAAAAGACAAGAGTTACCTGAGGAGCAGGAGATCGATTTAATCGAACTGGCGCAAAAACTGTGGAAAGAGCGTAAGTTCTTATTGAAAGGCTGTGGTATTGCGGTGGTAGTAGGTTTGATTGTAGCTTTCAGTATTCCCAAGGAATATACAACTACGGTGAAATTGGCACCAGAGACACAGGATGCGGCAAAAAAATCTAGTCTTGGCGGTTTGGCTGCTATGGCTGGGATTAATCTGAATGCCGCTGCCGGTGCGGACGCGATCTCTCCGGATTTGTATCCGGATGTGGTGCAGAGTACCCCGTTTCTGTTGGAATTGTTTCCGGTAGAGGTTACCGATAAGGAAAAGGAGTTAAGCACTACATTGTATGATTATATGAGTGAACATCAACGTAAGGCTTGGTGGGGATATATTGTCTCCGCTCCATTCAAGGCGTTGGGTGCGGTAATGAGTTTAATCTCCGGTGACGAGGAAGAGTCTGAGGGCTTGAATCCTTACCATTTGACAAAGGATCAAGAAGAGGTGGTGAAGGCCTTGCAGGAGCGGGTTTCTGTTTCCGTGGACAAGAAGACCTTGGTTATCACGGCTTCCGTACAGATGCAGGACCCGGTTATTTCCGCTCAGATGACAAAGGTCGTTTTGGAAAACCTCCAGAATTATATTACGAATTATCGTACGCAGAAAGTAAAGCAAGATTTGGAATTTACCCAGAAGGTATTTGGCGAGTCACGTGACGCTTATTATAAAGCGCAACGTGCGTACGCTGCTTTCGAGGATGCCAACCGTAATATTATCTCTTCCAGCTACCGTACGGAGCAGGAACGTTTGAAGAATGAGATGACCCTTACGTTTAATGTTTACAATACGTTGGCGCAGAAGTTGGAGCAAGATAAATTGCGTGTACAGGAAGAAACTCCGGTGTATACCGTAATCGAGCCGGCTACCGTACCTTTGAAAGCATCTTCTCCTAAGAAGGCACTTATCTTGGTCGGTTTTGTCTTCCTCGCTTTATTCGGATGTATCGGATATTTATTCGTAAAAGATATGTTTGTGGCAGCTTTCAAGAAAGAAGAGACTGGAGCTTAATTCCCGCAAACCGTAAAATATGCCACGGCCTCGTCATGACTGACTTGTGTCGTGGTTTTTATTTGCGGGAATAGCCGATTGATCCGGGTGGTTATCGTATCGCATAAATTGGGGTAAAAGTTCTCCAAGGCTTTCTCATAGGGTTGCTCGTTGAAGCAGCAAAGGCTTCCTTCATTATAGAATAAATCCATTGCCAACCATTGATTTTTCATTCTCCACTCCGTCGAGTCATTCATTTGTACCCGTAAATGTAAAGGGGCGCTTTTGATGAAGAGATTCATTGCGCCACGCTTGCCTTTTTTACGAATCAGATCTGTTAGTTCCGGAATGACATGTGCGGGGTATGTCTGTTGCCTTTCCACCGTCTCTACCAATAATCTTCGGTTGTAGGACGCTACGAATATACCCTCGTGGTAGTAACAACCTAGAAAATGCTTATCAACATCAGGATAATATCTAACAGGAACGGAGGTTTCCTCTCGTTGCTGGGCCGGAAAAGTGAAAGAGACGTCCAGTTGCTTGAAAATACGCTCTGCCGTATGACTATCCATAGGGGCGTACAAGACATCCCCTTGTGGATAATAAGCGATTAGGAAAGACGATAATTCCAGATTTTGCCGTATTAAAGAAAGGAAAATAGCGGGGGTATGATCTGAGAACGCCTTGCGTATATTCTCCATGGGTAGTATCATCTTCTCGAATACAGGAGGACGATTGATGGCAAAAATTGCCGTGGGGCTTGGAACGACCAAACTATAGGGATCTACCGTAGCGACAAATTGCTCGTCGTTCATATGCTTGTAAAAGTACCTCACGCATACGATCGTACCCAGAAACAAGACAAAAAATGCCGTTATGTCTTTCTTGCTGATCCTCATGTTTGCTTTAGGAAGTGTTTACACCAAGGCTTTAATCCGCATTCCTCACATTTCGGTTTCCGGGCGAGGCAAACATATCTTCCATGCAATATCAACCAGTGATGGGCGATGGGGATCAATTCTTCCGGAATGTTCTTCACCAACTCCTTTTCCGTTTCCAAAGGTGTCTTGCTATTATTGGTCAAGCCGATCCGGTTGGAGACACGGAATACGTGCGTATCCACCGCCATGGCCGGCTTGTCATATACTACGGATGCGATTACGTTCGCTGTTTTTCTTCCTACGCCCGGCAGTTTTTGTAGCTCATCAATATCGGAGGGAACCACGCCTTTGAAATCCTCTATCAGCATTTTCGCCATACCTACCAGATGTTTAGCCTTATTGTTCGGGTAAGATACGCTTCGTATGTATTCAAAGACAACTTCCGGTGTGCTAGCCGCCATTACCTCAGGAGTCGGGAAAGCCTCGAACAGGGCAGGTGTGATCATATTCACTCGCTTATCCGTGCATTGTGCGGATAGGATTACCGCTATCAATAGTTGATAGGGGTCGTCATAATGTAGTTCAGTCTCGGCTACCGGTACGTTTTCCTTAAACCAGTTTAATACGCCTTTATACCTTTCTTCTTTTCGCATTGCTTTTTCGGTTTCTGTTTTTCGCATCCTAAAGGTATAACTTTTAATAGGAATATACAAGCGGAGATGTGCCAAAAATAAGATACACCCGAATTGTACGAATAAATAAAAAAGTACCGATCTCCTTCTTCCATCTAAGAGAGAAAGAAATCGGTACTTTTTTATTTATTATTCCCTAACGATCTGGTGGATATGTATAGATTCTTTTCCTATTGTGGTGATTTCTAAAGAAGAGAAATCCTCGAACATGGTTTTATTTAATTTGATGTAGCCTACGTTTCCTTGATAGACGATGTTTTTCTCGCCATCTTGGGAGAGGCCGGTGATGGATACCAGATTCTCGTTACTTCCGGAGAGGAAGAAAGATACGGCGTTGATATCATCACATTTTATATGAATCATTTCTCCCGGGTTCAAGTTCTTATACGTATCTAGGTTCATATCGTACATCATAAGAGCCTCATTGATTTGCGGGTCTTGTTTGGTTGTCGCCGTGAATCCTAGTACGTATAGCTCCATTTGCTGATCCGAGTTATTTCGCATACGGATATAACGGGCTTTCGGGTCGATGGTGCGGATCGTATCTTTAGCGTTTTCCGTGGAGACATGAGGGATTAGGCTCCAGCTCTTTCCGTCGGCGGACCACTCGAATACCCGTCCGGGTTGGTTGCTTTTCGGAAGATTGAAACAGAAGGATTCCGCTTCTTTCTGGATTTCCCAGCCGATACCCAGATATTGGTTAGGTTGTACCTTGACTACCTCGAATAGGGGAACGTAACCGACCGTATTGTCACCCTCGGCACAAGGCTGGCTCTTTAATTGGTCGATATTCGTGAATATGGAAGGGATGCTAACCTTCACCTCGTCCGGGGCGATACCGTCCGTAGATAGCAGGTTACGACCTGTCTGGCGGTATAAGTCTACGATGAAAGGGTGTAAGACTTTCGATCCGACTTTCACGCCTTTAGGCTGCGCCTTCTGGTTCAGCGTGCGGTTTATCAGTTTCATGCTATCTAGCAAAGCGGATGTTTCCAGATAGCGTTGCCACGTATAAGACCGGTCTTTCTCATACCAAGCGTGCGCCATATGCAGAGCGCTTGTTCCGGCTTTTCCTAAGAACTCGAATTGGATAAGCCATGGATTGATTTGCTCGATCAAGCGTTTATTGGGACTTTGGCTATAGATCATACTCGGGGAAGCCGTGATTTGAGCGAATAAGGTTCCCAGAAGATTCGCGCTTTGCTCCGGGAACGTGTTTTTCTTATATCCGGCGAGGAATGTCTGGATAGGAGCCACATAGTTAGCGGACTCTTCCCGGCGGTATTGATGTCCGTTCGGACCCGGATCGCAGTTATGCTCGCAGAAAATGCGGAAAGCCATGGAGGCCTCCGGCATGATGAAGTCGCAAGCGTCTTTCCATGCCTGTGTAGGATCGTAATTCTCGATATTCCAAGTGTACATTCCAACGCCGAATATAGCGACCTTGGAAGCCTCGGCGTATTCCATAGGATTGGATACGAATCCGGTCATGGTGCCGGCGGCTTGCGTATCTAGGCCGTAGGCGGGTCCCATCAACAAATGATCTTGGCAATAATCGCTTACGGGGAAGTTCCACCAGATATAGGCGGGACGACGGATACGGTTGTTTACCCACTCGACGCCTTCTTTCGTGATATCGGCTACGACACGGTCTCCGGTCCACATGATTTGGATAGCGGGGTCGAGTTGGGTACCGAGGATATCCAGATAATCGGTCTTAGCCCATGAGCGGTTGTATTCGGTAGGGCACATGATCAGGGGCTGCACGTCATTTTTCTTGGTAATAAACTCCTTATGGATGTAATTCAATAAGCCGGCTTGCTTTTCCGGGCGGGCTCCCTCTCCGGATATATCATCGAAGAAAACGGCGAAAGAGCGTACGCCCAAATCGTACATTTTCTCGAATTTGGAAAGGATGTTCATGCTATCTGTCAGGTTCCATTGAATATCTTGTCCCGGGTGGATGGCCCAAACGAAGTTTACTTTGTTATGGGTGGCCTCTTCCGCTAGTTCCTTGATATGCTCGGCTTCCTCGGCGGGATAAGGTTTGCGCCAGTTGGGGGAGCTGTGATAAGGATCATCTTTCGGACCATAGATATAGGTGTTCAGCTTGATCCTTCCGTAAAAGCGGATTTGCTCGATACGGTCGGCGTGGCTCCAAGGCTGTCCGTAGAATCCTTCCACGGTACCCCGGAATAATACGTCCGGATAGTCCTTGATCGAGCAGAGAGGCAGGATCTTCTTACCCTCGTCATATTTAGCTAATTGCTTGAGGGTTTGGGCGGCGTAAAACAAGGAATTATCGTCTACGATCCCGATCATGATACCTTTTTTAGTGATCGTCAGCGTATAGGCACCTGAGCGTTGCATTTCCGGAGTTTTGTCTTTTAGCTTCTTGATCTCTAAAGGGAGAGATTTGCCGGATTTAGCAAAAGGTAGCGCTTCTTTAAGTAGTTTGACCGCATCTGCGTCCGGATTATTTATACCCCGTAGGGTATATCCATGGGACGGTGCGTATGTTTGGCTGGAAATAGTCACCTCTTGGGGCTCGGGGAAGATTCCTAGGGATAGCTTTTGGCTATGCGTTAGGTTACAAACGCCTAGAAGGAGCATGGTGGCGAGTAAATACTTTAGTGTCTTCATATACGATATGATTTAATGTTAACGTTCGTAAATGTATGAAATAATTAAACACGGAGCACACGGAATACACAGATTTGTTCCGTGCCCTCCGTATTTAGATCTTATAGGGAGAATAGCAATACCCGGTTATCCGGATTTGTCCATTCATGGATCAAGCTACGCACGCCGCTGTATTCGGCGGGAGTGAACTGTTGCTTGTTCAACTCGATCGTACGTACCACCTCAATCGTATTTCCTTTCGGAGTGATCGTGCGGGTTACTTTACCAAAAGGCTTGCTTATCACTTGCTCTTTTGTGGAGGTCTGCAACTTCATGCCCTCGGCGGGAGTAACCGTGTATGTTACCTCTTCCCTGATTAGGGAGGGGAGTTCGAATAAGTTGGAACGCTTGCTGTTCAAGGCACTCATGCCCCAGCTATCGATTCCGGCGGAGATGGCTGGCAATACGCAGATGGCGAAACCGTCTTTTGCTTGATCGGCGGAGATGGCCACGGATCTACTTTCCTTAATCTGAATAGGTGTGGTCTCAATCTCAATGGAAGTTCCGGAGAGGGAGACTACCTTATCTAGTCCGCCACGATTTGTCAGCGGGGAGGCGGATAGGTATTGGTCTTTCCCATCGACAGTGGCTTTTACGGCTAGTGTCTGGATGGCAGCCAGCCCGCAAGCGTCCGTATCGAGATGGCCGGGATAGACGGCGAGGACTTCCGACGGGATTCCGGCGGCATTCAACATCACGTTCAAGAGCTGTGCGATCTCTAGCGGCGTACCGTAGGCACTGCGGAGAACGGTATCGATGTCACGGACGGTATAGCCGGTCATCGCCATGGGGATAGGACAGGTACTGAGATTGTTGAGTATATGGTCTCGGATGATGTTCACCTTCTCTTGTTCGTTACCGCTTTTATCGGTGAGGAATTGGGCGAAGGTTTTGCTCTCGTATCCCTGCGATTCCTTTAAGCGCTTATCCAAAGTGGCTAAGGCCGCTTTACCTGAAGGATAGGTAGAGGCTACCAAGTGGGGTGAAGCCTCACGGTTCTTTGGTTGGAAAGCCTCACGGGAGGAAGCGGGAATGTTCCGTAGTGTCCAGTGTACCTCCTTTATACCGTCATGGCTCTCTTCCACGGCTTTTACGGGGGAGCCGTATAGACCGCAAGCCAAGGGGGTCCCTTCCGGTACGGAAATAGAGACCTTGCATTCCTTCACGGGAGAGGTCTCTTGTAGTCGCTCGTTGATATCCAGAGCCGGATAGTAACCCGGTTTTGTGATAATAGAGTAATCCAAGTAAATCGTGGCCCCAAGTTCTAGGCCAGTGTGTACCACGACCATTTCCTTAAGTTGGTTATAGGCCGGAGCGTCGGCGGCGAAACGGGGCAGGACCTCCACGAAGGCGTTATCGGGTGTCTTTACGATCGTACCGTCTTTCTGCCTCGTATAGGATGAGTGAATCTTCAGTGTTTGGAAATCGGGATTGTAGACGATAAAACTCTCGCCATACGTGCTATTCATCGCGGTATGCGTGAAGAGCGTCAACTCCATGGAGGATCGATATTCTTGGCTGCCGTCGGCATGCAAGGTCCAAGCTTTCGATACTTTCCCGTACTCAGCCTCCGATGCGGCGAATGAAGTAACCGTCATCGCTAACAAGCTTAGGAGAAGAATCAGTTTATAGGTTATCTTAATCATTGTCTTTCTTTTTTTATTTCTTGATAATCAAATAGTCACCATAACTCTTATAGGCGTTCACGGCGGAACGGAAGCCTTTCCAGTCAGCCGCGTCGTAGACACGCTTCTTCAACGCTAGCTTCTGGCGCAAGACGATGTTCCGGTCGCCTTCCTGTGAAAGGGAACCTTCGAAATCGGCCGCATTGCTTCGCAGGGCGTCATTCTTCGGGGCGTTCAGGAGGGTATAGCCTTTGGGGAGACGGATGGTCTCATCTTGTTCTACCAAACGGGAGCAAGCGTCCTTGAATCCATACGCACGGTTTTCCGGTTTCGTATCGATACGCAAGAAACTCTTCACTTGATTGTAGAGGTTATTCATGACTAGCGGCTTGATAAGCATCTGGTCTCCGGCGATGATCGCATAATCGGGGATCTCATAAGAGAACGTGATCTTGATAGGGGCCGCTTGATAGTTCTTCGGGTCCTTACCGTAATCTACACGAAGCAGTTTGGCGTTGGGGGATACGGCCAGCAATTGCTTCTCCATCGTGTTCTGCCAGTCGGATTGCCATCCGGTGGTGAAGATGCGGCGGATATTGCTGTCGGACTGTCCCTCGGCGGTGATCGTGAATTGTCCGCGGAGCGTGCCTTTCTCGTCTAGGCGGTTGTCAGCGTGGATGCGGACGTAGTGGTTTTCTGGGGCGGAGACAGGGGTCAGGCAGAGGTCGGAGCCTTCGGGCACACCCGGGAGGTAGTTCTGCTGTTGCTCGGCGCTACTCCATAATTCCCGGCAGAAAGGAACCCAAGTCGGGTCGAGAGGCATATACGTGCCGCTAGCCAGTTTTACCACCGCCACGCAATGGTTGAAATGGTCGGCGGGGATGCTTTCTACACGGCTTCCCGCCATGGTCATCGCCGGGTAAGCCTCGAATCCGGCCATGCGGAGGAAGGCGATCAACGTACCGGCGATATCCTTGCAGACACCGCAACGATCGGTATAATTCATCTTTAGGTTGTGAAGCGTGAAACCCTCGCCTTTACCCATCGAGATCCCGGAGTAACGGATGTTATCGGCCACCCCGTGGGTCAGCACGGCTATCTTCTCCATTTCCGTCTTCTTGCCTTTGATCAGCTCGTCTACCTTCCTTTGGGCTTCCGGGATCGCGGTAAAGCTTCCGTAATCCTCGTTAACCTTATTGAACCATACGGATTTATCTTCCCAGCGGGGCGTGCTGGACATCATGAGCTTCGGGGCTGCGTCGAATAGGTCTACCATATTCGGTTCCTTGGCGAAAGGAAGGATATCGTCGGAGGCGAAGGTATATACTTTCCGTCCATCCTCATATCGCATGGAAGAGGTACATTCGCCTTGGTAGAACTGGAATTGCAACTCTTTCTCCATCGGCATGGATACCCGGTATACCTTACGCACGGTAGGCTCGGTAGCCCAGAAGGGGACGATATCGTAAAACTGTCCCCGCATAGGAGGGATGAAACGCTCGTCGTCGCCCGCCGTCAGCAAGGCGTAGGTGAAACCTTTCTTGGCGATCTCGTACTCCACGACATCTCCCGGTTGCAGGCGGCCCACTTCCAGCATGATCTGCCGGGCGCCCCAGTAGATGGCACGTGCGGGGGCGGCATAGTCGCAAGCCCCAGTCACGTCGAGATTGATCACGTCGCCATTCGCACGGTAGATCGTGGCGTAACGAAACTCGGCATGCGCCGTCAGCGGGTCGTAATCGTATTTGATGATACGGTTGGCGACGGCTCCCTTGGGAGTCTGTACCTTAAAAGCCTTGCATACGGAGAAAGCCCCCGAGCCGGTAGGTTGTACCGTGACGGCGGTGCTGTCCAGCAAGGTGACGCAGTCGTATCCTGCGTAGGCTTGCGATTTCTCCAAGGTAGGATCTTGCGGGTATCGGCAAGAATCCTGCCCGTACATAGGCGATAAGGCCAATAGGGAGACCGCGGTGATTGTTAGAATCCTTTTCATGTTTATAGTGTTTTTGTGATGATATTTCTCGCTAGCTCCCGGCAGGCGGCACGATCGATCTTGCCGCTTCCGGTTTGGGGGATCTCGCTTGCCTCTATGACGTGCCTTGGACGGAGGTACTTGG
>NZ_FR885275.1:0-56519 GCF_000436315.1 Parabacteroides sp. CAG:2
TTAAGCAACCGTATCGAGCAGTTCTGCCGGGGGGCGGCCAACAGCAATATCATGCTGATGGTATTGATCTTCATCCTCGCCGGGGCGTTCGCACAGACCGCCAAGGCGATGGGTGCCGTAGACGCTACAGTGAATCTGGCGATGTCCATCCTGCCCGGTAACCTGTTGGCGGCCGGAATCTTCCTAGCCGCTTGCTTCATATCCATCTCGGTAGGTACGTCGGTGGGCACGATCGTGGCCTTGGCCCCGGTAGCTGTCGGTATAGCGGACAAGACGGGGATGCCGGACGCCCTTATGCTGGGTGTCGTGGTGAGCGGCGCCATGTTCGGCGACAACCTGTCGTTCATATCCGATACGACTATCGTAGCTACCCGCACGCAGGGGTGCCAGATGTCCGATAAGTTCAAGGTGAATATCCGTATCGCCCTCCCGATAGCGATCCTGACCGGATTGATATACGTGCTGGTGGGAAGCGGCGTGGAGAACGCTTACGCCCCGGCCCCGATCGAATGGGTCAAGGTGATCCCTTATCTGGTGGTGTTGGTAACCGCCGTTTGCGGGATCAATGTCATGTTGGTGCTATTCATGGGGATCGCCCTGTCCGGTATAGTAGGTCTGTGGACCGGTAGCTTTGATATTTGGGGCTGGAACGCCTCCATGGGACTAGGTATCACCAATATGGGCGAGCTGATTATCGTGACGCTTCTGGCAGGAGGCATGTTGGAAATGATCCGTTATAACGGGGGTATCGACTGGATCATCCGCAAGCTTACCTCCCGCATCCATTCCTCCAAGGGAGCCGAGATGAGCATAGCGGCCTTGGTGAGCTTCGCCAATCTTTGCACGGCCAACAATACGATCGCCCTCATCATGGCCGGCCCGATCGCCAAGGATATAGCGGACCGGTTCAAGATAGATCCCCGCCGCAGCGCCAGCCTATTGGATATCTTCTCTTGCTTCGTACAGGGAATCATCCCCTACGGCGCCCAGATGTTGATGGCCGCCGGACTCGGGCATGTCTCCCCTATCGAGATCATGCAATATCTTTACTACCCGTATCTATTGGGAGCAGGCGCCTTATTGGCGATCTTATTCAATTATCCGAGGAAATATACACTCGTATAGACTGCCCGTCCTTACGAAAAAACACAATAGTATTCAAAGCAAAAAGACTATTATGTCCGGGATTGAATACTATTGTGTTCGCTGATGAATACTACAGTGTTCAGGTGGGAACACGGTAGTGTTTGGGAGCGATGGGAATACCGCTGTCGGATTAGCCGAACAAATCCAGCGTAAGCTGTTTCTTCGCGGCTTCCAGTTTACGAAGATGCCGCTTGCCTTGAGGGGTGACGATCTCCATCTTATCGAAACGGGTACGTATCACCGTAGTCACGGTATAGCTCACGTTGACCACCTCTCCTAGCTCCGACAGACGGCGAGCGATCTCCAAGACGCAATCGATGCACATACCGCTCGTGAACGAGATCTTGTCCTCGAACATCTGTTTCTTGAAATCCTCATCTTGCATATAGAAATCGATCGTCTCGCCTCCCTTGTTGTAGATACCTTTCCACCGATACTTACTGTCTTTCAGTACCGGCGAGATGATCTCTATCGTGGCCTTATTATCCTTGACCGTAGGCAGATCGTCGCTACGCAAGATAAAATAATCGAACTGGTCCCGCTTCACCTCCAGCGAACCGGAACGGCTACGATCCTTCTCGTTCAACTCACGTACCGAGATTTTCGTCACCTTCGGATACCCTTTCAAAGCCTCGTAGAAATTAGACTTGCACTTGCAGAAACGAGGCGAGGCGTTCAACAGGTCGATCAAGCGGTGTGAAGGCGTAGCCCCCGGAGTCTTCAGCCGTAGTTCACGGCGTAACTTAGACAGCTCACGCTGCATCTCCTCCTCGTCCGCCGGCGTACGATCCATCAGCGGTTGTCCACCCACCGACAAGGAGGGACGGGTCAATATCTGCATCACCAAGTTCAACACGATAGAGATAGAGCGGCTACTCTCCCCGGCCACGCCCAGCTTCTCACGGAAACCACCCTCCTTATCGTAAGGCTCGTTGTAAACCGTCAGCTTCACGTCCAGCATATCCGCCAAGGAACGTATCAGCGTAAGAATCTCCTTCTCACACCGGTGCTTGGTCATGGCATCCATATAATTGGATTTATTATTAAAGGAATAACGTATCTCCAGCTTATTCGCAAATTTTAGAATAGAGTCACTCATTTGTTTCTAGTTTTTCGGTTCTTCTTTCGGTTTACGATCAAAAAACGGGTTCTTCGACGAGGCGCTGACCGGTATCGCCATCACGCATTTACAGTCTTCCAACAGCCCCAATCGCTGGGCCGCCAAGCCGGCGCTGAACATGACACGGGTATCCACACGCAAGTCCGCCGCCGTAGCGCAAGCCGAGCCGATTGCGATACCCAGATCGACGGAATTAATAGCGCACGGAACCAAATCCGGCTTCTCCACGCAGGTATCGAAACCGCAATGGGCGCAGTTCAAGCCTTGTACTTTCTGGGAGGTACCGATAATCACCACGGCGTCGGCACTCTTTATATTCTCGGCGTCACGAAGCAGGAACTTGAATCCGGTCTCGGCCGCTATCCGGATCATCTCATCGGACAGGCGCAAGATATCCCCATCCGTCACCATCGCTATCTCTATGATATCAATACCCTTGCCTTTAGGAGCCGTGCGAGCGGCTGTCATCATGCGGCGTGCGGCCTGTAACACAAGCTCATGCCTGATTTCTCTTTCGTTCTGTATCATATCCTTCTAAATTCAATGAAACAAAATTAAGCAAAATATACGAAACCAAGGCAAACACATGAGGATAGAATTCATAATTCAAGATTAGTCATTCGGTCCGTGGCCTTAAAGGGATAAGCCGGGTATTCATAAATACTGAAACGAGGCTCGGTCTCTCCCTCGCAATAATTCCAGATCGTACGGTACTCATTGACATCCTCGCCTATCTCCTTCAATTGCCTAAGGTAAGCGGCCACGGATTTATTCTCCACGATATAGACCTCACCCATTTGATCGATAATCGGGCTATGCCGACGGCTCCCGTCGTGATCGAACTTAAGAATCCGCTTTCCCTCGGAAGTCAGTCCAATGGTATGGAAAGTCATGCTCTTACCAATAGCGGGCAAGTTCAACACGTTACGATCCGTCCCGGCGAACAGCAACCCGTTCTCCTTCAGGAAACGAACCAAGCACTTGCCTAAAGGACGCTGGTTACGGATCATATCATACAACTCCGCCTGTTTCTCCTCCGGCACCTGCCCGAAGATCTTCTCCTCACGAGCCTCTTGCAACGAGCGGCTATTCGGGGTATAAACCGCATAATTCTCCCGGAATCCCTTCACGGAGAACGTATAATAGCAAACCACCCCAAGGGCGTTTAAGGTCTGCCGTAATTTCGCCGTATGCCCCCTACGGGAAGCCGAGACCGTATAAACCAACTGATTCGTGATCGTCCAGCCCGCCGCCAAGATCGCCTCGATAGCGTGCCTCGCCTCCGGTGTCACCTCCAGTGGAGACTGGAAATGCGTTTGTATATAGAACTGGCTCACACCGATAGCGGAAGCCTTCTCCTTGAACTCCCTCAATATACCGACCAACTCGTCGGTCACACGCAGCGGAAGATAAGCCAGCAACCGGGAACCTAGCCGTACCCGTTGCAGCTCGGCGTACTTCTCGCCCTCCGAACGGCTCTCGTTCGCCTTCCGTTTCCGCACCGCCATCTTATATACCGCCTCCAATATCTTACGCAAGGTAGCGTTCTGGCTCATCAAGGCATCCCCGCCCGTTATCAGGATATCCCGTAGCTGGGCGTCTTCCTCGAAATAACGCATCAGACGACGTAACTTCCGGTCCCAACTCTCCTTAGGCTTCAGGGCCTCGAAATCGAAATTCAACCGCTCGCTCTGGAAATCATACATGCGCTGGCAAGAAGCGCACAATCCACCGCAAGCACGCCCCATCGAATCGGGGATCAAGATCGCCACCTCCGGATACCTCCGGTGTATATTATGTCCCTCCGGCAATAGCCAGCCCGCCGCATTCGGCTCATCGGCGACGACCATGTCTTCCTTTTCCCACGCCTTAATGCTTCCATACGTATCTACCAGCTCGTTCGAGTACATGATGTACGATCGCACCGTAGCGTCATCATACCCCTCATGTTCTATATTTAATAGGGAAAGATAATAAGGAGTCACAAAAAAGGGCATCCCCTTCTTTTTGGCACGGGCCAATAAGCTCATCGTCTCATCCGACAGGGAATATCCCAAAAAGAAGTTCAATTCCGTAGGACTCTTGATCGCCATCGACAAATGGAAACGAGCAGTATTCCACCACTCACGTACCCGAGCCTCTTTCTCCTCATAGGAGATGCCCTCGGCGAACTGAAAACGTGACGAAAGGCTATGGCGTCTTTCTATCTTCTTGATCAAGCAAGCGATGATACGCTCCTTGTTCCTCTCACGGATAGCGATCACCTCCGGGCCGAGTCCGGTCGGCCAACGGTTCATCTGCCTTTTCACCAATGCCCGGTCCGGCAGGATCTCAACCGGATGTTCCAATAAATCAAACTGATGGTATAGGTCGATAAATAAATCAGGAGAGACCTCATTTTCCAAATGGCCGGTCAGGAACTGCCAAAGATAAGTGACCGTCCGCACCGGAAGACGCTCGCCCGTAGACAGCTCGTCCACGAAAGTATCATCATGCTCAATCAAAAGAAGGATACGCATCGCCACCGCCATTCCTACGTTTTCTTGGGTACTTTCCTTTTCCGTGAGCCGGGATAAAATAAGAGAACGCAAAGCATCCTTAAAATACTTTGCGTTCTCGCTTTCTTCCGCTAAGGTCACCAACCAAGGGAAGCTCTGGTTATATACTTTTTTCAGTTTAGAAATGTCGGATACAAGATGTTCTTTTTTTATCATAAGCATGCCATTTTTGTAGATTAGAATACATTTGTAAAGCGTCCTCTTGACGATTTTCTACAAAAATAACAAAAAATACGGCAAAATGCCGTTTATACAAATCTAAAACATCTTAATAAATCCTTACCATACGATTGACGAACAATACTGCGATATCGTATTTTTCAATACCTTTAGATTGATCGGCTTCGTGATAAAACCGGAAGCCCCGGCTTCTTTAGCGGCTTCCATATCAGAGTCGAATACATAAGCTGACTGCATGATTACGGGGATATCTTTCGATAGCTTACGGATTTCTTTCAAGGACTCAATACCCGTCATCTCAGGCATTTTTATATCCATCAAGATCAAGTCCACCTCGTTTTCCTTAAAGAGAGCCAAAGCTTCCAAACCAGTTTTAGCACGGATCAAATTACAATATTTATGTAAAATGGTCTTCAGAAGTAAATAATTACTTTCCTCATCCTCCGCGATTAGCAACGTGGGCTTTCCTCCACCCAAATCATTTTTCACATCCATATATATAACGTTTTATTCTTTTAATCAAAATCAAATAAACTCTGATGAAGCAAAGATAAAACAAATATTAGAAAGTAGACATAAAATTCAAGGAGATATGAGTATTCGAGGAAGTTCTTTTTCTACCCACGCTAGAAAGTAACATCTATACCTCCCATGAATATCGCCTTCGGCATCGGGAATCCTTCGTTGATGGAATAACGGGTAGCCGTTAAATTCTCTCCTTTGACAAATAGATTCAAGCCTTTATCACGTGTACCGAAACGGTAGGCTGCCTTCGCATTCAGAACCGTGTAATCCTCTTTCACCTTGTCCGCCGTATTGATATAAAGGTCGAAAATGGATTGTACGTTCACGTTGAAAGTGAAACGTCCCGGGGCATACATCACGCCAGCGAAAAACTTATGCGCCGGAGCCGCCAGCAGGGCCTTGCTCGTATGCAAATAGCTATAGTTCATATCGAGGCTTAAATTCTTGAGAATCTGGTAGCGGGAATCGAACTCGATACCTTTATTGGTAAAAGTACCCGTATTGACATTCTTAGGGCGTCCGTCTATACGTGTCGTCTCGATCATATCTTGCCCGTCGATAAAAAAGGCGGTCAACTCCGTAAACAAGTTGCCATCCAAGAATGTCTGTCCGATGGATACCTCGTAGTTCATCATGCGCTCCGGTTTCAAATCTGGGTTCTGAGGCGGGAACATGTACATCTCCCGTATATTCGGACTCCGGAAGCCTTTCGACAAAGAAGCCTTTATCACGTTTCCCTCGAACGGACGTACCGTGAAGCCGGCCTGCGGAATCCACTCGCCGCCGAAGATACTGTTATGCTCATAACGAACTCCGGCGTTCAAACTTACCTTGTCAAATAGATCCTGCTGCATGATAACGTATCCGGCTACCTCGTTTACGGTCTTATTCACCAACTCATTCTGGTTGCCATTGATACTATCCTGCCATGCGTTACCACCCCAGTTCTTGTAATCGATACCGACCGTAAAACTATTCCCTTTCACCAAGCGGAAAGACTGATAAAGCAAGAAACCGGCGTTATGATCGTCCGAATAAAACAGATAAGGATTAGGCGTCCCGCCCGGATTATACCCATCATCAATCCTATGATGGCCCCAGTTGTAGAAAGCACGAAGGGCACCACTTGTCTTCCCGTAATTATTTTCTAAAGCGAAGGAGGTAGTACCTCGCAGGATATTCATTATATTATCGATAAGCGGATTTGTTATCTCTCCCGGGTTCTGGTTCTTGAACTTAGCTAAGCTTACGTCTCCCGTCACCTTATAATGATCATCAATCTTATATCCTAACTTAGCGAAACCATTCGTGATATGAAACTTCGAATCCGGACGATGTCCATCCGTGCGGTCATGATTCAATGAGATATAACTACTAAAGTTACCGATATTGTACCCATTATTAATCATATACTTCTGGGTGTTATACGAGCCGTACATGATACGGGCTTGTGTACGTCGTCCCGGCTGATTATGCTGGCGGGTAATGATATTCACGACACCTCCCATAGCGTTCGAACCGTATAATAAGGCACCCGGACCACGGATCACCTCCACCCTTTCCACGTCCGAAGCCACATAGGTATCCGGAAGCGAATGGCCGAATATACCGGCCCATTGAGGCTGTCCGTCGAACAACATCAAGACCTTATTACCCTGTCCGACACCCCGGATATTAACCGTCCCGGCCGCTCCCTCGGAAACGCCGAAACCTGTAATCCCTTTTTCCGTGACAAACAGCCCGGGTACTCGCTCCGACAATACGGGAAGCAACGCCGATTCACTGCTAGCCTCAATCTCCTCCCGTTCGATGACCGAGATAGATAATGGCACACTGTTCCGGTTCACATGGATCTTGTTGGCGGAAACCACCACCCCTTTCAAATTGATCAGACTGTCAATCTCTGCCGGATCTATCGCAAACGCCATGGAGCCTATCAACAGTCCGGAAACTAGTAAAAGTTCTTTTCTCATATACTACTTACATCTATAATATTTATCATTTTAAACATCCCGTAGTGGCACGTTTACCAAAAAACGTGTTACCAAGCCCGCAAAAAAAAGCATTAATCCGCCCGGCTCATCACCAACTTACCATGCTTAATGCCTTTGATTGTCGTCAACTTATCCGACAATTCTGTCAAGCGGTGAGCCGTTCCCATCACCGTCACTATATGCAAGCAAAAATTCTGATTGATATAATACTGGGAAGACGACAAAATCACATCCTTATAATTTTGTTGGATACCCGTGATTTTCAATGAGATCTCTTTCTTGACTTGGTCATACATGATCACGATCGTCCCGGCTACGATATGGTTGCATTGCCATTTACGTTCGGCTACATTCTTCTCTATCAGAAAACGAATCGCCTGCGAACGATTGGCGAAACCATTCTCATTCACATATTGATCCAATGATTCCAACAGATTGTCTTCCAAAGAGACACCAAAACGTTTTAAAGACATAAAACCCTTTTTTTATAATTTTCGATGTCAAAGGTAGTATTTTTTAGGGGAATCTCGGTATTATATTGGCAGGAAGAGGAAAAATTAGTCGTTAATCACGAAAATTCACTCCGGTATCCCACCATAAACGAGTACCTCCGGTATCCGGACCTCCCAGATACTCACACAAGGCGGAATACTGAGCCGGGTTACCGGAAATAATGCTAACCGGGAAATTCAAGCGACGAATCATCGTTCGCGTATCGATCTTTCCATTGCTTTTATTCACCAAAACCGGGAACAAACGAGGATAACCGGTACGCCTCTGCTCCGCCCAAGCCTCACAGCCCTCGGGGTAACAAGCGATCCATTTTTGGGTAATAATCTTCTCCAGCTTGGTCTCCCTAGAGGCTTCTTCATCCCATGCCGGAGACACCAAGCAAAGCGCCTTCGCCGAATACTCGGGAGTAAACGTATCCACGAAATCGGCGGCTACATGATCACTCCGCAAATAAGCATTGGCCTCTCCTACCCTCCATTGGCTGAACGATGATCGTACGCCTTGCTCATAGCAAGTCCCGGCGTCCTCCCCGGACCAGCCCCGCAAGGCTGCCTCCGCACGTAAGAACCAAACTTCCGCGGGCGTCATTAAGATAGCGTCCGTTTTCTGGGTAATCGTGCTTCTCGAATGCTCACTATAGCGGGAATGATTAAATCCTGTCCCTTGCCGGATTCCCCGGTACTCCCCGGAATATCCCTGTCCGGTAGCAGGCTCAAAATAACGAGATAACCGAGGGTCTTTATATCCCTTAAGGATCGATTCCATATTAGCGTTCATAAAAACCTCTCCCCACGCCTTATTGATCTCCCCTAGCGGATTCGAGTAGCCGGTTCCGGCGGTAGAAACTGCGACGACCTCATAAGCCTCCTCCAACAAACCGGCTGGATGTGTCAGCGACTTATGCGCCTCATCCCTCGCCTTATCAGGGTCGGCCATAGCGATACGAATCGCCAAGCGCAAACGTAATGAGTTGGCGAAACGCATCCATTCCCCAAACGTCCTGTAATTCGCCGGCATAATCATATCGAAACGAGAAAAGGTTTCCTCTCCATCATATTCAGACAGCAGGTGAATAGCCTCCCCCAAATCCCGGAAAAAAGCATAATAAGCGTCTTTCTGGGAATCCGGCATTACCCCGGCATCCGACTCCCCGAACTTCGTATACACGATCGGGCCATAATAATCCGAGATCCGATGCATGACCTCTACTTTCAGTATTTTAGCGATCGCATAGAAAGCCGGATATTTATCACGGGAATGATCTTCCGTCTGCTTTATCTCCGTCATGATATATCCATACGTATTATCCCACATCGTGCCATTCCAGCCATCCTGCAAATTATAGACCGTATTTCCCAATCCGGCGTTGAAGGGTTTAAAATCATGCATATAACCGGAAAACATATCCGCATTCAGATTTTGCATCGTCTGGAAATGCCAGTTCTTGCCACTCCCCCAATCATAATTAAAATAAATCCCCATCTGGACTACCTTTAGCCAGACACCGAACGTATTATAATCATACGTTTTCTGCTCATCGGTAAAACCCGTATTATCGGTATTATACTCCTCGAATTTACCCGTACAGGAAAAAAGGAGTAATACGGCCAACAGACCTGCCATCTTATTCAGAAATCTCGTCTTCATACGCTTAGAATGAAAGTTTCACATTAAAGCCGACACTTCTCGTAGTCGGTATCCCGAATATATCGATCCCTTGATTGCTATTGCTCGCCGAAAGGACGGCATCCGGATCAAATGGAGCCTTTTTATAAATAAAGAACAGATTCCGGGCGACAAAAGACAGTTCCGCCTTTTTAACAAATTGTTTCCTTCCCAACAATCTCTTCGGTAGCGTATATCCCAAAGATAACTCCCGCAAACGGATATTGGTAGCATCGTACATATAATATTCAGTCACACCGTTTCGTCCTCCCACCTGCTCATAAAATCCTTTTATGTTATAAATATGATGCCCTTCCAAATCCACATACCCCATCGTACGGGTCTCTCCGGAAACCTTACTCACTCCCGTTTGGTCAAGCACAGCCTGAGTCTGGGCCAGTACATCTCCCCCAAAATGCCCGTCAATCAAGAAATAGAACGAGAAATCCTTATACGTGAAACTATTTCCCCAACCCAATAAGAACGCCGGATTGCAATTCCCCACCTTAGCCGTATTCCCGCTGCCGATCTCTTGGGGCAAGCCGTCCCGACCATACACGATCGCGCCATATTTATCCCGCTCAAAAGCTTTCCCATAGATATCACCAAACGAGCCACCTTCCACCAAACGCATCGTATAGCTAGAGGAGAATCCTTCATCTCCTTGAATAAAGCTAGCCAAATCATCATGTAGTTTCTTTACTTCATTTTTATTCCGGGAAAAGTTGAGTGTCGTATTCCATTTAAACTGATTCGTTAAGATAGGAACCGCACCAAGCGTCAATTCCACTCCCATATTCTGTATATTTCCCGCATTCACAAAATAATACTTGTATGCGGCTCCAGCGGAAGAAGGCAAAGAGAAGAGTTGATTTTTCGTATTGGTCTTATAGAACGTAAGATCCACGTCCATACGATAATCAAAGAATTTCCATTCGGTACCTATCTCAAAAGAGCTGCTCATCTCCGGCTTCAAGGTACCGAACGGAGCCGTATCATTCGGCTGGGGAATCCCGCCCGCGGCGATATGGCCTACCGTATTGCTAACGAATAAGGGTATATCATTACCCACCTTACTCCAAGAAGCCCGTACTTTCCCAAAAGATATCAAGGATGGCATCGAGAAGGATTTAGGGATAATCCAAGAAAGACCGACTGAAGGATAGAAAAAACCTCTTGATTTACGTTCCGTAAACGCAAGGGTAGATGACCAGTCATTACGTGCGGTCACATCTAAGTAAAGGCTTTCCTTATATCCCAACTGCGCCATAGCAAAAAAGGATTGCATTTGCCGGCGCACGTCATCCGACTCCTCAATGTAGGCACTGGACGACATGTTAATATTAGCGATCGTAAAGACATTCGGATAATACAAGGAAGCCGTTTTCGAATCCAGCCTCAACGCACTGGTGCGTGTGTCCGTTATGCTCGTACCGATAGCGGCGTTCAAGGAGAAATCATCCCAGCTTTTATTCAATTTGGCCATCAAGTCCCCATAGAGCAACGTAGTCTGGTAGGTGTAATAAATGTAACGCCCGTTCTCACCGGCGATACCCGGAGAGGTAGAAGCGTATATTTCCTGCTGATACTTATCATTCACATAATCGATATTTCCACGGCCCTGTAACGTAAGCCAATCTGTTACCTTGAAACTAGCGGAAGCCAACGCCAACACACGGGCACGTTTGTCCTCGTTTTCCGTACGGTTGACCAACCAATAAGGATTTTGCTCAAAATCAGTAATCGTAGTATACCAGTTCTGGACGTTCATATTCCGTTTCTCGTTATATACCTCAAAGTTCTCCTTATAAGGCGCCATATCCATCCCTCTAGGAAACGTGTATAAACCTTGTAACGGGTTCATATAAAATCCCCCGGCCGTAGGTTTTCCTTTGATTGTTTGGAGTATCAAGTTTACCTGCCCCTCCAAGATCAAACGATCATCAAAGAAAGAAGAACTTTCACGGAGATTAAAATTATGCTTGCTTAAATTATTCTTAGGAACGATACCCCGTGCGGTCGTATTGGCATACGAGAAATAATTTTGCACATGGCTATTCCCTGCCGTAAATATCAATGAGTTAATAGCGGTAATACCCGTCTGGAAGAAATCGCCGACAGGGTCATAGACCGGAAGAGAAGCCCAGTCTCCCCAACAAGTTTCCGCCCCTTCCATCCGTCCAAACTCATTCTGAAACTTGGGGAGACTGATCGCTTGATCGACAGTCAGCGACGAGGAGAAATGAATATTCCGTACCCCGGCCTTACCTTTTTTCGTTTTGATCAAGATCACACCGTTCGCCGCTTGTCCCCCATACAACGCAGAGGCCGAAGCCCCTTTCAAGACACTCAAACTCTCTATATCATCGGGATTTAGATTAGAGATACCATCTCCCGCATCCCGGTTGCCGGCATCGGCCGTACCTCCGATCGTTGTCAAGGCTTGCTCACTGCTAATGCTCAAGATCGGGACACCGTCTATCACATACAAAGGCTGGTTATTTCCGGACGCGGAACGACTACCTCGAATAATCACCCGGGACGAGCTACCCAGACCGGCGGAAGTCCGGTTAATCTGGAGTCCGGCCATCTTTCCGGAAAGCGTACTCATAAAATTAAAATCCTTGGCCCTTACCAATTCCCCACCTGTGATTAACTGGGTGGCATAAGGCAAGGAAGATTCTTTCTTCTCGATACCAAGAGCCGTAACGACTACCTCGTCCAAAATCTGGGCGTCATCCTCCAACTGCACATTCAATGACAATTGCCCCTCATACTCAATTTCCCGTGAACGATAACCGATATAAGAAAAAACCAAAGTAGCCTCCTCGGGAAGCTCCAAGACAAAGCTGCCATCCATATCCGTAATCGTACCGTTTCTCGTTCCTTTCTCCACCACATTCACGCAAGCAATAGGCTCTCCTTTGTGGTCGGTCACGATACCTTTTACCTTACCATCCAGCTTTTGTTGCATTTGGATTATCGCCTCTTTCTTATTCAAGATGATCTGGTCATTCATGACCGTATAGACGATCTCCGTGTTCTTAAACAATAAATTTAAGATCTCGAAAACCGAACGCCCGGATAAAGGTTTACGCACTTTCTCCGATAAATTGATCACCTGAGCGTCATAAATAAAAGAATAATTGGTTTGGCTCTCGATCTCATCCAAAGCGCCTGCCAAGCTAACCGGAGCGGAGATACGAATATAGGATTCCGAACGTTCCTGTTGGGCGTCCAGCGGGAATATACATAATAATAGTAGAATGAAGATATAAATATATAATTTCATAATTTACACACACAATTTATCATGGGTAAATGTAAGAATTATTATCTAATACTATTCAATTATTACAAAAAATTCTCGTTTGGAGTACTGTTCTTCGCAGATAAGTATCTCCAAACGAGAATAACCATCAACTTCTGTTAAAGCCCAATATAATCAATCTGTCTGTTTATTTAGAAGATGTGCAATAGTTGGAATTCTTATCCCACCAAATCGGGGTCGAAACCACATCACCTTTCCCACCTAACATGGATTTGCCTTTCTCATATTCAGCAGCATTTACCAATTGCTCTTTCATCGGGTATTTCATACGTTTGATGAAATTTTGAGGATTCAAGATATTTGTATCACTATTATTGTATACAGCTTGATCTCGATAAACAGCCACATCCAAACGAGGCAAGTTCAAACGACGCTTGTCATTCCAAGCTTCCTGCGCCAAATCTGGAAGTCCGGCGATATATTTCTGCGTGATGATCTTTTCTAAAGCCGTATTGCCCGCGCCTTGTTGATCGTCATATTTCGCACTGGTACCAGCCTCATTCTTTTCCGTGGAAGCCAAATACTCCTCAACATCACCCGATACACCCCAAGTCTCGAAGGAAGCACGTACACCTGCCTCGTAAGCAGCTTTAGCATCACCGGCGACCAAATTACGGGCGAACAACTCAGCTTTCAAGAAATCAACTTCCTCAGAAAGGAACATGTCATAAGGACGAGATTTATACGGAGCACCATCCTTAATAATAAAGCCCATCTCTGCACATTGCTTAGACTGATAAATACCAGTATTCGCCTCCTCGGCTTTCGCACCGTATACCAAACCCTTCCAATCACCATTCTCAATACCCGGCTGGAACATCTTCGGGGCACGAGGGTCTACCTTAGCGGGATGTACATTCGATACCGCAACTCCGGATGTCTGGTTTACCACGCCGGCAGGCCAATCGATATTACCGATATTAGTCACTAATTTCTCAAATGACTTGGACATACAGATCGGACCGCTCCAAGTAATCTGGAACATCGTATAGTTATAGTCTTGTCCCCAAGAACCATCCGCTTTTGGAGGCATATAAGCGTTATCGGCCTTACTTGAGATCAAGCCACAAGGGGATGTCAAAGCGGCATTTGCCTCAGCGACACATTTCTCTCGATCCACCTCAGATAGACGAACAGCGAAACGAAGACGCAAGGAGTTTCCAAATTTTTTCCAAAGAGAAACGTCATTCTTATAGACCAAGTCGATACCTGCATCCGAGAATATAGGCTCAGCGCTATCGCTGAAGCTATTCAACGCCTCATCCAATTCCGTGAAATATTCATAATAGATATCCTTCACCGATTTATAAGGAGGATTATCTTCTACGGTAGCATAGGCCGGGAAAGGCATCGGACCAAACTTATCCGCAGCCTGGCTATGGATATACACACGCCAGATACGAGCGAAAGCGATCGTATTAGCATATAAGTCCTTATCTTTTTCCATCAAACTACGGATCACGATATTGATAGAGGAAATCTGTGTCAGATACGCTTGCCATGTTAAATTGTTCCACTCGTCATTTTGGATATAATTCTTAGTTGCCCAGCCACCGCCATCGATCAACATTTGAGAGTAGAAATCAATTTGCAAAGGCTTCAAGCGTTGTTCCACATCACCATCGATAATCATCCCACCACGTAGCGTAGAGGCCAATCGAGGTTCGTTCATATTGTAATTTACATCATCTGTCGGCTTATCCGGGTTCTCATTTATACCTGTCAGGTCGCAACTAGTCACACCCAGCATCATAAACGAACAAGCTGCTAATATCTTTATACTACTTTTCATAATAATTCCATTTTTAGATTTATGTTTCATTAAAATGCCAGATTAATATTGAAACCTAAGCTTCTCATAGTAGGCATAGAACCGTACTCGATACCTTGAGCGTTACCAGATGTATAAGCAGCCTCCGGGTCGAATCCCTTTGTCTTACTATAAATCATGAACAAGTTACGAGCCACGAAACTCAAGCGAGCGGAAGTAAATGGAGTTTTCGCCAACATCGTTCTCGGGAAATTATAACCCAAACTCAACTCACGTAAACGGATGTTTGTCGCATCGTACATATAAGCCTCTGTCACGTTATTGCTAGAAAGACCATTCCAATAAGCTTGAGCCGTAATGCTTTTCGTATTGGGAGTACCATCGGCCAATACCCCCGGAACAACCATACCATCACGACCATCCAACGTCATCTCTAAATTACCGGATGAAGCACCCGCACGGATAGATCCCATATACACATCACCGCCATAACGCATATCGAACATGAAGTTCAACACGAAATTCTTATATGACAAGGTATTGCTCCAACCCATCATCCATTTCGGCTGGTTGTTACCCAACAATACCATATCGTCCGTTCTCAAAGGAACACCATCAGCACCGATAATAATGTTGCCGTTATCATCCCGTTGATAAGCGTAACCGTAAATATCTCCATAGGCTCCACCCTCGTGAGCGACGATCTTCAAGAAACTTACTGATGCGTCACTAAGGATCTGCTCTTTCGTATCATCTGTCAATGAAATTACCTTGTTGATATTCTTTGACCAGTTCAACTGAGTATCCCATTGGAAACCACTCTCGGAGATATAAGGAGTAGCGTTAAACGCAACCTCTACACCCTTATTCTCAATATTACCGGCGTTGATCATCTTTTTCTTGAACCCTGTAGCGGAAGGAACATCGATCTTTAAGATCTGGTCTTTGGCGTTCTTTTTATAATACGCTACGTCGACACCAACCCTATTCTCAAACGCCTTCAACTCAAGGCCTAACTCCCAAGAGTTGATCGTCTCATTCTTTAAATTTGGATTTGCCATCCAATCCTCGTTGCTGGCATTAAAAATACCCCCTTTAATATCATAACTGATATTATAATAGTCACGCAGCATATAAGCGTCCGTATCATTACCTACCTGAGCCCAAGACGCACGGATCTTACCGAAAGAAAGAATACCCGTGTTATGCCCCATCTTATTCAACATTTGGGTGAAAATCCAGCTAACACCTACCGATGGGTAGAAATAAGAGTCATTGTCTTTCGGAAGTGTTGAAGACCAGTCATTACGAGCGGTTAAGTCCAAATACAAATAGTCGTCCCAAGACAATGATGCCGTAGCATATAGCGAGTTGATTTGTTTACGGTTGCGAGTATACTCACCACCATGTGTCTTACCGTTGGCGATCGCATGGAAATCGGGAATCACAAACTCACCGGATGATTCCTTGTACCATGTAGAATTACGGTACATCATATTACCACCTACCGTACCTACGATACCGAATCGATCCCAGTTGCCTTTAGCAGTCAATAAGAAATCGGAGTTGATCTCGGTGAATTTCTCCATATTGGCAGTCATGCTACCGTTGTTCTCCCAATACGGGTTACCTGTCGCACGAATCGTCTCATACTGGATGGTGTAATTATCCATACCAGAGCGAAGCTTCAAGCTCAACCAATCCGTAAACGTGAAATCCAAGGCCGCGAATCCGATAAAACGGTCTTTCTTATCCTTGTTCGTATTGCGGTAAGCGGACCAATACGGGTTATTGGCGTTGGCTCCTGTGTCGATCAGATAACCAGCGGGCTTTCCGTCCGCACGTTTCCAATCATTATCTTTATAGGCGTCATAGTCAGAGAAGCCCACACTTCGAGGCATACTTAAATAGTTAAGGAAGATATTATCCGGGTCGCCCGCTAATTTCACACGGTTGTTCGTATGCTGGCTTACATAATTGACCTTCACGTCAGCCGATAACCATTTAGACAGCTTAGCCGTAGAACGCAAATTAATAGACGTACGATCCATTCCGCTATTCGGGACAACCCCCTTATTATCCAAGCGTGTCACACCGGCACGGAAAGTGATATCCTCGGAGCTCTTACTCAAATCCACGCTATTCGTCCAAGTGGTACCAGTGCGCAAAAAGTCCTTGTACAGATTATTATCTCTAGCCGCATAGGGATGAGATCCCATCGCCATATCCTTAGGAGAACCATCCATAACGGCACCCCAACTCGTCGCTTTATTATTATCGAAAGCGCCGTCGATACCTTGTCCGTATACATCTTGGAACTTCGGGGTTTGCATCGGGTTCTCAGCCGTGAAATTCGAGTTGATACTTACGCCCCAACCTTTATTCTGGCTACCTTTCTTAGTCGTGATCATCACGACACCGTTACCTGCACGGCTACCATACAACGCCGCGGCTGCCGGGCCTTTCAATACGGACATACTCTCGATATCATCCGGGGAGATATCAGAGATACCGGAACCTTTATCCACGTTACCGTTACCCCAATAGTCATCCGTACCACCGCTAAAGTTATCGATAGGTACACCGTCCACAACGATCAACGGCTGGTTATTACCAGTAATAGAGTTATTACCACGAATCACGATACGAGAGGAACCACCGACACCGGTACCATTTTGCTTGATCTGCAAACCTGCTACCTTACCAGCCAAAGCGTTGGCCACGTTAGCATCACGGGTTTGCGTCAGGGACTCACCTTTCAATTCAGACATAGAATATCCCAAAGCCTTTTTCTCTCGCTTGATACCCAAAGCGGTTACCACGACTTCATCCAAGGCTTGCGTATCATCAACCAATTGAACCTCGATAGAAGGTTGTCCGGTAAAGACGATCTCTTGCGTATTAAAACCGATATAGGAAACTTGTAAAGTCGCATTGTTAGGAACATCCAACTCGAAACGGCCATCCATATCCGTGATGGTACCGTTGGTAGTTCCTTTGACAATTACGTTAGCACCGATAATAGCCTCGCCCGTTTTGTCCGTAACGACACCGACTGCTTTTCGTGTCTGTTGTTGAGCGTTTAAGACTGTGACTTCATGCGTGTTCTCTGCGAAAACCATGGCCGGTACCAAACAGAATGCGCATACCCCCATGTTAATCATTAACGGAATTTTTCGAAAAAGAGAATAACTATTCCCCCTTAAAGCATTTAAGGTTACAATTTTATTCATATTTTTGTAGTGTTACTATTTATAATAAAGTTATTTGTAGCTGCGCCAACAGCTCTTCTTGACTTTTCGTACGGGAGAATACGCCAATATTCTTCCGTATGTTTTTAATCCTTGTTTATTCTTTCTTCATGGGCAGACGTATTTTAGAAGGTTACACATTATTTCTCATTTTGATATTTCCACGACTGAGGTTCCCGATCCACTGTCCTTAACGGTAGGTTTATGTATCGCATACTGGATTCCCGACGCCAATTTCAGGTATTCCAATACTTGAGGCAATTGCTCGTCCTTGAAACGGGCTGTTATTATGGACTTGAGTATCTCGTTATCTTTTACCTCGAATACTACATGATAATGACGTTCCAGCGTTTTCAATACTTTATCCATCGGATGGTTCCTGAAGATAATCTCCCCGTTCTTCCAAGCCGTGTCATATTCGGTATTCACGCCGAACACCTTGATCTTGCCAGCGCCCTTTTGATACTCGGCTTTCTCGTTTGGCTTCAACATCTGTGTCATTCGCTTTCCTCCGGACACGACGTTCAGCTTTACCGATCCCTCTACCAAGGTGGTCTCTATCATACTCTCGTCTTTGTAAGCGGATACATTGAAAGAAGTTCCCAACACCTCTACCGAGTAATCTTTATCCGCTTTCACAATAAAAGGCTTATGGGCATTCTTCGTCACCTCGAAATATCCTTGTCCGGTTAATTCCACCGTACGGGTATCCGCATTGAAGTCCGAAGGATATCTCAATTCGCTATTGGCATTCAGCCAAACCTTAGAACCGTCAGGTAAATCGAACGCCGAAACCACCCCAGGATTCGTGCGTACGGCTAGCGTACGCACGTTCCCTTGACCCTGCTGTATGAACAAATAAGCGGATAAAAGAAAGACTGGAATGAATAACACGGCCGCAGCCCGTTGAATAACACCTAACACTTGTCTTAAAGCTAATCTTTTCTCTTTCTTATGGATTCTTGATTTAAAACGAGACAACGCCTCGTCCGGGTTCACGGTCCGCATGACTTTTAGGCGACTTGCCACTTGAGTCGTAAAATAGACCTGCTCCAACAGTTTCTCGTTTTCTAGAGAGGCGGCCCGCCAGTTTTTCACCTCCGCAGCTTCCTCCTCGGTCAACATCCCATCGATGTATCGGATCAATATGTCTTCGTTTATTTCCATTTTTTCTTGTTTCTATAATTAATACAGTTGAGACAAAAGATGTACTAAACAAAAAAACGATTTTTTTCAAGAAAATTGAATAATGGCAAAAATACCGTTCCTAAAGAAAGGCTCAACAATATCCCTCTTTCTACTGTTTTACCACAAAATGAGACTTCTTATGGTAAAGATTCTTTTAAAACGGATTTATGAGGAGCCAAGTGAGGCGGATGGTTATCGCATTCTTCTCGACAGGCTATGGCCCAGAGGACTGAAGAAAGAGGATGCGAAGTTTGACGAATGGAGAAAAGACATCACTCCATCTAAGGAGTTACGCCAATGGTTCCACGAGGATAAAGACAGGCATTGGGAAGTATTCCAAGGTCGCTACGGGATGGAGATCAAGCAGAACCCGGATTTCATTCCTTTCTTACGAGAGATCGAGAAGCATCCGGTTGTCACTTTCCTCACGGCAGCGAAGGATGTACAACATAGTCATCTACCTATATTAAAAGAAGTCATCGAGGATTTCGAGAAAAACAAATCATAAAAATAAAAAGACCTATGAAAAGTATCGTATTGCTTCGCCACGGCGAAAGTGTATGGAATAAAGAGAACCGGTTCACCGGTTGGACCGATGTGGATTTGACAGAAAAAGGCGTGGCCGAAGCTTATAGGGCCGGCAACCTATTGAAAGAAAAAGGATATGTGTTCAATAAAGCCTATACCTCTTATTTAAAACGGGCCGTCAAAACCTTGAATTGTGTATTGGATCGCATGGACCAAGACTGGATCCCGGTGGAGAAGAGCTGGAGGCTGAACGAGAAACATTACGGATCGCTACAAGGGTTGAACAAGAGCGAGACCGCCCAAAAGTATGGAGACGAGCAAGTCTTGATCTGGCGTCGCAGTTACGATATAGCCCCGCTTCCCCTATCGGAAGACGACCCTCGTAACCCTCGCTTCGATATCCGCTACAAAGACGTGCCGGATAAAGAGTTGCCCCGTACGGAATCCTTGAAAGATACGGTTGAGCGGATTCTCCCTTATTGGAAAGAGGTTATCTTCCCGACGCTCCGGACCGCCGACCAGATCCTTGTCGCCGCTCACGGAAACAGCTTGCGGGGAATCATCAAATATTTAAAAAACATCTCCGATGAAGAGATCGTTCATCTGAATCTCCCGACAGCCGTTCCATACGTGTTCGAGTTCGATGATGACTTGAAACTCGTGAATGATTATTTCCTTGGTGACCCGGAGGAAATCAAGAAACTCATGGAAGCCGTAGCCAACCAAGGAAAGAAAAAGTAGCGGGATTCATGCCTCTTATCCGGAATTATTCATTAAGTTTGCAACCAAACAAACTTAAACACTATTGTGGACGAGAACGCAGAACGAATTTCACTAGAACTTATCGCAGGAGACGAACAAGCGTTCGACACCGTGTACAAACAATATTACCGGGGATTGTGCGCCTTCGCCTCCCAATATGTAACAGTACCAGAATCAGAGGAGATCGTACAAGACGTGATGATGTGGCTGTGGGAAAACCGAAAATCCCTAGTAGCGGACATGTCCCTGAAATCACTCCTCTTCACGATTGTCCGCAATAAATGCCTCAATACGATCAGCCACATACAGGTTAAGCAACAAGTGCACGAGAGATTGTACGCCAAGTTCCAAGAGCAATTCGAGAATCCTGATTTTTATATAGGAGAACTGATGGCCTTGGCCTCCAAGGCCATCCGGGAGCTCCCGGATGAATACCGTAAGGCATTCGAGATGAACCGTTTCGAGGAAATGACTTACAACGAGATCGCCGAGCGGACAGGCGTATCCCCCAAAACAATCGCATACCGCATCTCTCAAGCGCTCAAGATATTACGGACGGAATTAAAGGACTATATCCCTTTATTGGTATGGCTGCTTTACGAACAAACACGCTCATAACGGAGGAAGCATCCTACCGCCATGAGCGTTTTTTTAATGAGTCAAAAGACTTATTTCACGAACGGTGCTTTCAATAAATAATCCACGCAGCCTTTCACGCCCTCAAACTGGGAACGTCCGTCAGGCATACCCTCCAACTCCACGAAATAATCCTTGATTCCATTTGCGTAAGCTTGCCGGAATATATTCTCGAAATTCATCATCCCGGACTCGCCTAGAATAGCACGATCCTTGATGTGCAATACCTTGATACGGTTCGGATATTTCTTCAACCATTCTATCGGATCTTGTTGTCCCATCACGGCCCAATAAACATCCATCTCGAAAAACACAAGCGAAGGATCAGTATTCTTCAAGAACAACTCATAGATGCAATCTCCTTTCACACGCCTTCCCAGCTTGGCCTCCGTACTGCCCGGATTTACCTTGGCGAACTCCATCTCATGGTTGTGATAGCCGAAAGGAATACCGGCCGCTTTCACGATCTTACCCGCCTCGTTAAAAATCTCGCAGACGAAAGCGGTTTCCTCGGTGCTACGGGTACTCGGTTGCCCGGGCTGGATCAAGTACTTCACGCCTAGTTTGGCATGGTCATCAGCCGTCTTCTTCCAATACTCGGAGATCTGGGAACGATTAGCCTTCGTGTACTCACGTACCGGAGGATTCACGTGGGAACTGGTGATCTTCAATCCGGCATCATCCACCATCTTCTTGAATTCCATCATGTCTACACCGCCGATCTTGCCTTCCTTGTAACCGGCCAATTCCAGATTCGTGTACCCCATTTGCTTGATCTTTTTCAATCCACCGGGTACATCCGCATAAAGTTCCTTGCCTAAAGAATAGATTTGTAAACCAACTGTCTTAGCGGCCATCGTTTCAGAAGTGACAGGTTTAGCCGCATCTGCGCTCCCGACCTTTCCGGCCATCAGGCCACCCAAGGTGAAAAGGGACGCGTTCTTTAAAAAATCTCGTCTATTTATCATGATTATTAGAATTAAGTCAGTCCAAAGATAGAGATTATAATCTAAAAAAAGACCGCATAGGATGGAAAAATCCACCTATACGGTCCACAAATGGTATACATTATATAATAGGACTCGATTAACGGCGAGGCTTGATATCCAATTTCACCGGCTTGATCATATTCTCCGGGCTTAAGATCGTATCCAATTCCTCCTTGGTCAAGATACCATGATCCAGTACCAATTGATAAACGCTAACGCCGGTCTCCAACGCCTCCTTCGCTATCTTGGTCGAGTTCTTATAGCCGATTACCGGGTTCAAGGCCGTCACCACGCCGATGCTATGATGTACCTCCTCACGACAACGATCCTCGTTAGCGATAATACCGTCCACGCAACGGGTACGCAAGGTATCGAAACCATTGATCAGCAAATCCACGGACTCGAAGCAGCATTGTGCCATCACCGGCTCCATAGCGTTCAGCTCCATCTGGGCGGCTTCCCCGGCCATGGTCACACATAATTCATTACCCATTACCTTATAAGCGATCTGGTTCATCACCTCCGGGATCACCGGATTCACCTTACCCGGCATGATAGACGAACCCGGCTGCATAGCAGGCAAGTTAAACTCACCCAAACCGCAACGAGGGCCGCTTGCCAACAAGCGAAGGTCATTACATATCTTATTCATCTTCACGCAAACCCGCTTCATGGCGGAAGCATAGCCTACCAAGCAAGAAGTATCCGAGGTAGCTCCTACCAAATCGGAGGAGAGACGGATATTCCATCCGGTTATCTCACGTAAAGCCGCGATACATTTCTCCGCGTATCCCGGCTCGGCACAAATACCCGTACCGATAGCGGTAGCTCCCATATTAACCACCAAGAAATCGGCGGCGGCCTCATTCAAGTGAGCGATCTCATCCTGCAAGATGCTGGCGAAGCCATTAAAGGTCTGCCCCAACGTCATAGGTACGGCATCCTCCAACTGCGTACGTCCCATCTTGATAATCCGCGAGAACTCCTCCCCTTTCTTACGGAAAGAGGCGATCAATTCCTCCAAATGGGGAAGCAATTGAAGATGCTTAAAATACATACCGATATGGATAGCGGTCGGATATGCGTCGTTCGTGGATTGCGAGCAGTTCACATGGTCGTTCGGTGAGCAGTATTGGTATTCACCTCGCTCATGCCCCATCAGCTCCAAGGCACGGTTGGCGATCACCTCATTCGCGTTCATATTCGTAGTGGTACCCGCTCCGCCTTGGATCATATCCACCGGGAACTGGTCGTGATGCTTGCCATCGATAATCTCCCCGCAAGCGGCGATGATAGCGTCCTTTTGCTCTACGGTAAGCAAGCCTAGTTCAAAGTTAGCCATGGCAGCCGCCATTTTTGTTATAGCTAATCCTTTAATGAATAAAGGATATTCACTCAAACGGAATTTACTGATTGAGAAATTCTCGATTCCTCTCAAGGTTTGAACTCCGTATAATGCTTCGGCGGGGATTTCACGAGCGCCGATCAAATCGCTCTCTATGCGAGTTTTTCCAGTTAATTTAGTATCCATATTAGAAATATTAATCGTTTTTTATTGTTTCCGCAAAGGTAGAAACTATTATTTTGAAAGCAAATTATTCTTCGAAATAATAAAAACAAATACCAAAAACGCCAATACACGTCTACATAAGGCTCAATGAATTACAATTTGTCAATAGAGCAGTTTAAATAGACCTTCTGATCTTTTTTATCTCATTCATAAAAAAAGTACGATTTTATTTGCTGTTTGTCAAAGATTCCATATATTTGCTGCCGTAATAACAAAACAGAGTCATGAGAACATTCGTAGTAAATACATATTGGTGGTGGCGCTCCGTACAACTCAAAAGGTCGTAAGGAACGAAGACTCGTATGTATATATAAACACTACATAAAGATATAAAGAGGTCTGTCGCACTTGCGGCAGGCCTCTTTTCTTTTTATAGCAAATTCAAAAGGAAAATAACTAAAATAGATAAAAGATGAAAACGTATCAAGTTGACAAGAATGGTTACTATGGTGAGTTCGGCGGGGCCTATGTTCCCGAGATCCTTCATCAATGCGTGGAAAATTTACAGAATACCTATCTGCAAGTGTTGGAGAGCGATAGCTTCAAGGAAGAGTTCGATCAGTTATTGCGTGATTATGTAGGCCGCCCCTCCCCTCTTTACTTGGCCAAACGGTTGAGTGAGAAATACGGATGCAAGATCTATTTGAAACGGGAAGACTTGAACCATACCGGAGCACATAAGATCAACAATACGATCGGCCAGATCCTCCTAGCCCGCCGCATGGGGAAGACCCGTATCATCGCCGAGACGGGTGCCGGACAGCATGGAGTGGCTACGGCTACGGTATGTGCCTTGATGAATATGGAATGTATCGTTTATATGGGGAAGACAGACGTGGAACGCCAACATGCCAACGTACAGAAGATGGAAATGCTGGGAGCTACCGTCGTGCCCGTGACCTCGGGAAACATGACCTTGAAAGACGCCACGAACGAGGCGATCCGTGACTGGTGCTGTCATCCTTCGGATACGTATTATATTATCGGTTCTACGGTAGGCCCCCATCCTTATCCGGATATGGTAGCCCGGCTGCAATCCGTTATCAGCGAGGAGATCAAGAAGCAACTGCTGGAGAAGGAAGGAAGGGATCACCCGGATTACCTGATCGCCTGCGTAGGCGGGGGAAGTAACGCCGCCGGTACGATCTATCATTTCGTGGATGACGAGCGGGTGAAGATCGTCTTGGCCGAGGCCGGCGGCAAGGGCATCCACTCCGGCATGAGCGCCGCCACGATCCAATTGGGTAAAGAGGGCATCATCCACGGGGCACGTACCTTGGTCATGCAGAACGAGGACGGACAGATCGAGGAACCTTATTCTGTTTCCGCCGGCTTGGATTACCCGGGCATCGGCCCGATCCACGCGAACCTCTCCGTAAAGCACCGTGCGCAAATCCTAGCGGTAGATGATGACGAGGCGTTGGAGGCCGCTTTCGAGTTGACCCGTCTGGAAGGAATCATCCCGGCCTTGGAAAGCGCCCATGCCTTGGGGGCCTTGGCCAAGGTAAACTTCAAGCCGGAAGAGGTGGTGGTACTGACTGTCTCGGGCCGTGGCGATAAAGATATGGACACTTACATTAATTATAAATTATCATGAATTATTCTTTCAAAACGATAAGCAAGAAGGTGATGGGCGACCTTCACACTCCCGTAAGCATCTATCTGAAAGTGCGGGATATCTACCCGGAATCGGCCCTGTTGGAAAGCTCGGACTTCCACGGAAACGAGAATAGCCTTTCCTTTATAGCGCTCCGTCCCTTGGCGAGCATCGGTATCAACAACGGGGAATGCACGGCGACCTTCCCGGACGAGACCCGTGAGGTTACCCCGCTCACCGAAGACTATAACGTACCCGAGGCGATGAACGCTTTTCTCGGCCGCTTCAAGGTGGAGGGAGCGGACAAGAAGGTCTGCGGATTATTCGGCTACACGGCTTTCGATGCCGTCCGTTATTTCGAGAACATCCCGGTCATGGAAGTTCATCACGAGGAGAACGATGCCCCCGATATGCTATACATATTATATAAGTATATCCTTGTCTTCAATCATTTCAAGAATGAGCTTACTCTGGTGGAGATGGTTCAAGACGGCGAGGATAGCGGGTTGGAAGAGATCCTTACGCTGATCGAGAACCGTAACTTCGCCTCCTACAACTTCCAGACAGCGGGTCCCGAGACCTCCCCGATCACCGGCGAGGAATACAAGGCGATGGTCCGCCAAGGCATCAAGCACTGCCTCAGGGGGGATGTCTTCCAGATCGTATTGAGCCGTCGCTTCGAGCAACCGTTCAAGGGAGACGACTTCAAGGTGTACCGGGCTCTTCGCAGCATCAACCCCTCTCCTTATTTGTTCTATTTCGATTTCGGAGGTTTCCGTATCTTCGGCTCTTCCCCCGAGACGCATTGCAAGGTAACGGGCAGACACGCCAGCATCGACCCGATCGCCGGGACCGCTTTCCGTACCGGTAATATCGAGGTAGACAAGCAGCGTACCGAGGCCCTGCTTGCCGATCCCAAGGAGAACGCCGAGCACGTGATGCTGGTAGACCTCGCCCGCAACGACCTCAGCCGGAACGCCCACGACGTGCAAGTGGATTTCTATAAGGAGGTACAATACTACAGCCACGTCATCCACCTCGTATCCCGTGTGAGCGGCGAGATCAACACCGATAGCGACCCGGTAAAGACCTACGTCGATACCTTCCCCGCCGGCACATTGAGCGGAGCCCCCAAAGTACGGGCCATGCAACTGATCACCGACATCGAGCATCATAACCGGGGTGCTTACGGCGGCTGTATCGGCTTTATCGGTCTGGATGGTGATTTGAACCAAGCGATCACGATCCGTACCTTCGTCAGCCGTGGCAACGTACTTTACTATCAGGCGGGAGCCGGGATCGTAGCTAAAAGCAACGATGAGCGTGAATTACAAGAGGTAAACAATAAGCTGGGAGCCTTGAAGAAGGCGATAGACCTAGCGGAGAAATTAATCAATTGATTATCCGGTTGTAGAGACGGGGCACGCCCCGTCTCTACAACAACAACAATACATATAAAATGAAGATATTATTATTTGATAATTACGATTCCTTCACCTACAATTTGCTACATATATTGAAGGAACTGGGCGCAGACGTAGAGGTACACCGCAACGACAAGATCTCCTTGGAAGAAATAGAGCGTTTCGATAAGATCTTACTATCCCCGGGACCGGGCATCCCCGAGGAAGCCGGCATCCTCCTCCCCTTGATCCGCCGGTACGCCCCGACAAAGAGCATCCTAGGTGTCTGCCTAGGCGAGCAGGCCATCGGCGAGGCATTCGGCGCCACATTGATAAACCTTACCGACGTGCATCACGGCGTTTGCTCCGATATACGGATTGTCGCTAAAGATCCTATCTTCGAGGGACTGGAACCTGGTATACGTGTTGGGCGTTATCATTCTTGGGCGGTCTCCAAGGAAAACTTCCCGGATTGTCTGGAAATTACGGCGGTCGATACGGAAGAAGGACAGATCATGGGCTTGCGCCATCGTGAGTACGATGTACGAGGTATCCAATTCCATCCGGAATCCGTGTTGACACCTAAAGGGAAGACGATTATAGAGAACTGGCTCCGAGGGTAAACGGGTGTAAGCCCGGTTTAAAATTTTAAACCTCACCGCACACCCGATGTAAGCCCGGTTTAAAATTTTAAACCCCACCGCGCATCGGTGCAAGCCCGGTTTAAAATTTTAAACCCCATCGCGCACCCGATGCAAGCCCAAATTTCAAATAAATTTCCTTCTTAAAACAATGATAAAAGATGAAACAGATTTTATACAGATTATTCGAGCACCAATATCTAGGCCGGGAAGAAGCCCGGAATATCCTCCAGAACATAGCGGAGGGACGCTACAACGATTCCCAGATCGCCAGCCTGATCACCGTATTCCTGATGCGCAGTATCTCCGTAGAGGAATTGACCGGATTCCGGGAAGCTTTGCTGGAGATGCGTGTACCGGTAGATCTAAGCGAATACAAGCCGATCGATATCGTAGGTACCGGAGGCGACGGGAAAAACACGTTCAACATCAGTACCTGTTCCTGCTTCGTAGTGGCCGGTGCCGGTTACCATGTCGTAAAGCACGGTAACTACGGGGCTACCTCGGTGAGCGGCGCCAGCAACGTGATGGAGCAACACGGCGTAAAATTCACGAACGATATCGATAAGCTACGTACCTCCATGGATACCTGCCATATCGCCTACCTCCACGCACCCTTGTTCAACCCGGCGCTGAAAGCGGTAGCTCCGGTACGGAAGAGCCTCGGCGTGCGCAGCTTCTTCAATATGCTCGGCCCGCTGGTCAACCCGGTCATGCCTACTTACCAATTGTTAGGCGTATATAACCTCCCGCTACTCCGCCTATATAATTATACGTATCAAGAGAGCGGTACCCGTTTCGCCGTGGTACATAGCTTGGACGGTTACGACGAGATCTCCCTCACGGCCGATTTCAAGGTAGCCATGCCGGAGAAAGAGAAGCTTTATACCCCGGAGATGCTCGGATTCAAACGTTGCACGGAAGCGGACCTCGACGGCGGCGAGACCCCGGAGGAAGCGGCCCGTATCTTCGACGCCGTATTAGGGAACAGGGCTACCGAGGCCCAAAAGAGCTGCGTGATCGCCAACTCCGCTTTCGCCATCCAAGTGATCTGTCCAGAGAAGAAGATCGAGACGTGTATCGCCGAGGCACGTGAATCATTGGAAAGCGGAAAAGCATTGGCTACATTCCGTAAATTTATATCTTTGAACCAAAGATAAAGAAACATATCCTATGAAAAAGGACATCTTACAAGATATTATCGCCAATAAGCGCATCGAGGTAGCCCGGCAAAAACAGGCCGTAAGCTTACAGACCTTATTGGCTCTAGGTAGCGACCGTATGGAGCGTGACACACGTTCCATGCGTGTGGCGTTGGAATCATCCCCCTCCGGTATTATCGCCGAGTTCAAGCGTAAAAGCCCCTCCAAGGGCTGGCTGCATCCGGGAGCGAATATCGCCGACGTGGTGCCCGCTTACGAGGCCGGAGGAGCCTCCGCCTGCTCGATCCTTACGGACGGGGATTTCTTCGGAGGTTCCTTGGGCGACTTGCAAAAGGCCCGCAAGCTGGTGGATCTCCCGTTACTTCGCAAGGACTTCATCATCGATACCTACCAACTCTTCCAAGCCCGGGTGATGGGCGCCGACGCTGTCTTGTTGATCGCCGCCGCCCTTACGGAAGAAGAATGCCGGATACTCGCCGAGACCGCCCATAGCCTGCAATTGGAAGTCTTGCTGGAAGTCCATAGCGAGGACGAGCTCAAATACCTGAACGCGGATATCGATATGCTCGGCGTGAACAACCGTAATCTCGGCACCTTCCATACGGACGTAAACAACTCATTCAAGTTGGTCGATAAGATGCGAGGCTTCTCCCCTCTTTTAGTGTCCGAGAGCGGAATATCCGAGACCGATACCGTACGCCAATTGCGTGAGGCCGGTTTCCGTGGATTCCTGATCGGAGAGACCTTCATGAAAACCGAGAGGCCGGGCGATACCCTAGCCGATTTGATAGGAGGACTGGCATGATCATCAAAGTTTGCGGAATGCGGGAACCTCAGAATATCCGGGAAGTAGCCGCCCTAGCCATCAACTGGATCGGCTTTATCTTCTACGAACGTTCCAAGCGCTTTGTCGAGCGATGCCCGACGGAGCAGCAGGTAACGGACAGTGAACAATTGTCCCCTAAGAAAGTGGGCGTTTTCGTCAACGCTACCATCGAGTCCATGATGGAGAAAGCCTCCGCCTACAAGCTAGACTATCTCCAACTTCATGGTAACGAATCGCCGGAAGATTGCCACACCTTGCAAAAAAGGGGCTATTCCTTGATCAAGGCTTTCCCCATCGCTACGAAAGAGGACTTCGAAAAAACAAGGGAGTATGAGGGCCGGGTGGATTATTTCCTTTTCGATACGAGATGCGAGGGCTATGGAGGCTCAGGCAAACGTTTCGATTGGTCCATCCTAACCGAATATAAAGGAGAGACTCCCTTCTTGCTCAGCGGAGGCATCCGTCCGGAAAACGCAGAGGCGATCCGGAACTTCCGGCATCCCCGTTTCGCAGGTATCGACCTCAACAGTGGCTTCGAGATCGAGCCGGGATTGAAAGACGTCGACAAACTAAAGAATTTCATCCAACAAATTTTACATCCAGCTGTAGAGACAGGGCGTGCCCCGTCTCCCACCGTCTGATAGTATTTTTAAAATAGAATTCAAAATGAATCGCATCACAAACTTATTCCAGACCCAGAAAGACGGAATACTCTCCGTCTATTTCACCGCCGGTTATCCGAACTTAAACGATACGGCAAGCATCTTAAAAGCCTTACAGGCTAAAGGTGTCCACATGGTAGAAGTAGGAATCCCCTTCTCCGACCCGATGGCAGACGGCCCTGTCATCCAAGAGGCCGCTACGCAAGCGTTGCGTAACGGGATGTCACTCCACCTCCTATTCGGGCAATTGAGAGAGATCCGGAGCGAAGTACAGATCCCGATCATCCTGATGGGCTACCTGAATCCTATCATGCAATACGGTTTCGAGAAATTCTGTGCCAGTTGCGTAGAGGCCGGCGTAGACGGAATGATCATCCCCGACCTGCCTTACGCCGATTATATCGCCGACTACAAGGAGATCGCCGATCGCCATGACCTGAAAATGATCATGCTGATCACCCCAGAGACCTCCGAGGAACGAATCCGGCTGATCGATGCCCATACCAGCGGATTTATCTATATGGTATCCAGCGCCGCCACGACCGGAGCCCAACAAGATTTCAACGAACAGAAACAAGCCTATTTCCGTCGTATCAACGCCATGAACCTACAGAATCCCCGCTTGGTAGGTTTCGGTATCAGCAATAAAGCTACTTTCGAGGCGGCAGCGGCCCACTCTTCCGGTGCCATCATCGGTAGCAAGTTCGTCCAGTTACTAAAGAGCGAAGCTACTCCCGCCAAGGCGGTCGATAAGTTACTGGAAGCCCTAAAACAATAGGAACCCTATTCATGTTTACATATAAAAACAGTAAATAGTCCTATGAATAACTTCACTTTTCACAACCCAACCCGTTTATTATTCGGTAAGGGCATGATTGAGAAACTGAGTACGGCCATCCCGATGGTGCATCGCATCATGATCACCTTCGGAGGAGGTAGCGTAAAGCAAAACGGTGTGTACGACCAAGTGATCAAGGCGCTAAAGGATCGTGACTATATCGAGTTCTGGGGCATCGAGCCTAATCCCACCATCGAGACCTTGCGAGAAGCTATCCAGATAGCGAAAGGCAAGCAGGTGGATTTCCTATTGGCGGTAGGCGGCGGCTCCGTCATAGACGGGACGAAGCTAATCTCCGCTGGCATCCAGTACGACGGCGATCCTTGGGAATTGGTACAGAAAGGGTATTACTATCATACCGTGCCCATGGGTACCGTACTGACCCTGCCCGCCACGGGTTCCGAGATGAATAGCGGGGCCGTGATCTCCCGGAAAGAGACGCAAGAGAAATTCCCGTTCTACAGCAATTTCCCCGTGTTCTCGATCTTGGACCCGGAGACGACCTTCAGCCTCCCCCCGTATCAAGTGTCTTGCGGTATCGCCGATACCTTCGTCCACGTGATGGAGCAATATATGACTACGACCGACCAATCCCGCTTGATGGATCATTGGGCGGAAAGTATTTTAAGTACCTTGGTTGAGATCGCCCCGAAGATCAAGGAAGATCCGAGGAATTACGACCTGATGGCAGATTTCATGCTATCCGCCACGATGGGCTTGAACGGCTTTATCGCTATGGGCGTAACGCAGGACTGGGCTACCCATATGATCGGACACGAGCTAACCGCCCTTCACGGATTGACGCATGGAGCGACTCTAGCGATCGTCTTCCCCGGAACCTTACGCACCCTACGCAAGCAGAAAGAGGGCAAGATCCTGCAATACGGCGAACGGGTATGGGGTATCCATAGTGGAACGACAGAGGAACGGGTAAGCCAAGCCATCGAGAAGACTGAGCAATTTTTCCAAAGCCTCGGTTTATCTACCCGCCTCAGCCAAGAGAAGATCGGCAATACGACAATCACCGAGATCGAGAATCGCTTCAATGAACGAAACGCCGCCTTCGGGGAGGCGAAGAATGTAACGGGTAGCGTGGCACGGGAAATATTGGAGAGCTGTAAATAACGTACAACTTGTAGAGACGGGGCGTGCCCCGTCTCATCCCCTCAAAAGGGTATAGATTTTATCTTAACAGGACTACTACTTGGATCGGGCCATGCGCCCCGAATACCAAGGCTTGTTCAATGTCAGCAGTCTTTGAGGGACCGGACATGAAGACTCCGTAATCATAATCCATAGTGGCAGTACGGCGGTAAGCCTCATTCATCGTATGAACCAATTGAGTCTTGTCCAACAAGATCACCAAAGCGTTCGAGATAAAGTACAGACCTTTATAACGTACCTGACGGGGTAACCAGACAGCGGCATTCTCCGCCACGCCGAAACTACCCTCCACCACAGATACGTCCGTCCCGTTCAACTCCCGGGGATCGGTCAGCTCATCCGGGTTAAAGGTAGCGCAAGTAATCTCCTTCAAATTCGAGGCGATACGTTTCGCCTCCGGAAACTCACGGCGGATCACCTCATTCACATCCTCGCCGGGCTTTAACTCGATGGCCTTGCCACCCGCCCCGGCTAGCACTTCCGAGAACGTAGCCAACTTATCCGCATAGGTAATCGCCTCCAACGTAAGCTCAGGCATCTCGTGGCGTGCACCCGTATGACGACGGATACTCGCCAATATAGAATCTTTACTACTCATTATCTCACCTTATTATTCTTCCACATATCATTAAACGACTCCTTGGCGAAAGTCGGAAGCTCACGTCCCTTGCCCCAAGCGTTCAAGCCATTGTAGACCATGAAACGGGGCAAATGATTCACTACCGGAGCAAACTTCAACGCCGTATTGAACAATCCCGGACGTTCCATCAAGAACTTCATGCCAAAAGACATCACTTTCTTCTCCTTGCTCGCCTTACCGATCTTATCCAAATCTTGCCGCCAACGGTAAATCTGCTCGCCCAAATCGATCTTTACCGGACAAACGTTCGAGCAAGAAAGACATAAGGAGCAAGCCGATACGTTATCCGAATATTCCTCCGGATTCCTCAGCATACCCAAGTTGATCCCGATCGGTCCCGGAATGAAATATGTATACGAATAGCCACCACTCCTGCGATATACCGGACAGGTATTCATGCACTCGCCACAACGGATGCAATTCAACGTACGAATATGATCCGGTTTCGCCAAGATATCACTGCGCCCGTTATCCACGATAATGATATGGAACTCTTGTCCCTCGGGCGGACGGCGGTAATGAGAAGTATAAGACGTGATGGGTTGCCCCGTACCCGAACGAGCCAGCAAACGAGTGAATACGCCCAATGCCTCCAGATTCGGTACGATCTTCTCCATCCCCATCGTAGCGATATGCACCTTCGGGAAGGAGGTTCCCATATCGGCGTTTCCCTCATTGGTACAAACCACGATCTCACCCGTAGAGGCGACGGCGAAGTTAACGCCCGTCATCGCCACGTCGGCATGGAGGAATTTCTCACGCAGATTCTTACGGGCGGCATGCGTCAGGTAGGTAGGGTCGATATTCCCTTTCTCCGTTCCCATCTCACGCTCCATCATCTCGCTGATCTGCTCCCGTTTGATATGGATCGCCGGCATCACGATATGGCTCGGGGCCAAATGCATCAATTGCAAGATACGCTCACCCAAATCGCTCTCCACCACATCGATTCCTTTCGACATCAAGAACTCGTTCATATGGCATTCCTCCGTCAGCATCGATTTGCTCTTGATCAGGTTCCGGGCATCATGCTGGCGCAAGATCCGCAAGACGATCTCGTTATGCTCCTCGGCATCTTTCGCCCAATGCACGATAGCCCCGTTGGCGATCGCGTTTTTCTCGAACTCCTCCAGAAGCGTGTCCAGATGGCTGTTGGAGTAAAGCTTGATCTCCGAGGCCAACTCCCTCAACCGCTCCCACTCGGGAAGCGAATGGCTCATCTTATCCCGTTTGGTACGTACCATCCAAAGCGTATGGTCGTGCCAAGCCTCATTCTCCTTATTCTCTAGGAAACGGGCCGCTGCTATAGCATGTTTCGTACTCATAATCCGGACGCTAATATTTGAACGATGTGAATAGTCTTGATCGGAAGTTTCTCCCGCTTAATAACCCCTTCCATATGCATCAGGCAAGAGCTATCCGCCCCGGTGATATACTCGGCGCCGGTACTCATATGATCCTTTACCTTGTCTTGTCCCATGCAAGTAGAGACCTCAGGCTCCTCGATGGCGAACATACCGCCGAAACCGCAACATTCGTCCACCCGCCTCGGCTCGAACACCTCGATACCTTTCACCAAGGAAAGAAGATCACGTAACTTGGAATAGTACGGGATATTACGCTCGCTGGGCGACGAGAGATGCAACTCACGCACCCCGTGGCAACTATTATGGATACTCACCTTATGCGGGAAAACGGCCGGCAGGGATTCCGGTCTCACCACGTCGTGCAAGAACTCGCAGATATCATAAATCTTCTTACTGTTCATACAAACGTGATCCCGCTTTCCCAATATATGGGGATGGTTCTCTTTTACGAAGGCTACGCAACTGGCCGAGGGGCCTACCACGTAGTCATAGTTCTTAAACTGTTCCTCCATCCGGAGGGCCAAGCGAGCCGCCTCATCCTCGAAGCCGGCGTTCGCCATGGGTTGTCCGCAGCAGGTCTGGTCCATCGGATAATCGACATCCACACCCACATGCTTCAACAATTTATACGAGGCGATACCCACTTCGGGATACACCGCGTTAATGTAACATGGGATAAATAATCCTACCTTCATACTAATTATATCTTTATATCCTTATATACGACACCGTATATAATTAACACCTAAAGGCCCATCACAACTGCATATTTGCCCTAACCCGGCTCAACGTCTCGGGAGTCATCAACAAATAAGAAGCGATATGGGACAAGGGGGCACGCTGCACGATCTCAGGGTGTTCTTTCAATAAGCGGGCATAACGTTCATTAGCGGTCTCGAAACGAAGGAAGTCCGCCTTCCGTTGAGACAGGATCAGCGAATTCTCCAACAGGCGGCGATACATGACCTCGATCTCGTAATCCTCGGCGCACAATGCCAATAAAGGATCATGAGGAATGCCATACAGTACCGTATTCTCCAAGGCCTCCACCAACAGATTAGCGGGACGTTGGCGCAAGAAGCTCTCGATGCAAATGAAGATGTTGTCCTCGCTGGCGAAATGCTCGGTCAGCTCTTTCTTATTCTTGAAGTAAAACTGGCGAACCATTCCCTTATAGACATAACCGAGTTGCGTACAAACCTCTCCTTCGCTCAAAAACAGGGCGCCTTTTTTCAATTCTGTCCGGATTAAGATAGAGGCCAGTTTCTCAACAGCTTCCTCACTGAGTAGAATCGATTGCGCCGCGATCCTGCGAGCTATAAATATCGCTGTATCCATATTCATGGTTGTTTTTGTTTGTTTCCGCAAACTTACGAAATAAATACCACTTGATTTACGTCAAGTCCCCTTTTATTTATATTCTTGCCAACTCTTGATGCAGATATCATCTACGCTCAAGGTACAGAAGGCTTGGATAAAAGCGCTGGCCAGACGGGCGTTGGTGATTAGCGGGATATTCAGGTCGATGGCGGCACGGCGGATCTTATAGCCGTTGTCAAGCTCGCCGGCGGAAAGGTCACGAGGGATATTCACGACCATATCGATCTGCTTCTCATGAAGCATCTTAAGCGCCTGCGGTTCTCCCTTCTCGCTCGGCCAGTACACCTTCGTACTCGTAATGCCATTCTCCGCCAAGAAACGGTGTGTACCTCCCGTAGCGAATAGATTGTAGCCTTTCGCCGCCAACATCTTAGCGGCATCCAGCATGGCTACCTTCTGCTTCGGCGTACCGGTGGACAGGAGGATATTCTTCTCCGGAACCCGTTGCCCGACAGCGAGCATACTCGTCAACACCGCCTCGGATACATCGTCGCCCAGACAACCCACCTCGCCCGTGGAAGCCATATCGACCCCTAATACCGGATCGGCTTTCTGCAAGCGGTTGAACGAGAATTGAGAGGCCTTGATACCCACGTAATCCAAATCGAACTCATTCTTATTCGGTTTCTCTACCGGCAAGCCCAGCATGACACGGGTAGCCAACTCGATGAAGTTTATCTTCAGCACCTTGCTCACGAACGGGAAGGAACGGCTGGCACGAAGGTTACACTCGATCACCTTGATCTCATTGCCCTTCGCCAGATATTGGATATTGAACGGGCCGGAGATATTCAGCTCCTTAGCGATCTGCTTACTGATACGCTTGATACGACGAACCGTCTCCACATATAATTTCTGGGCCGGGAACTGAATCGTAGCGTCGCCGGAATGAACCCCGGCAAACTCGATATGCTCGCTAATGGCATACATCACGATCTCGCCATGATCGGCCACGGCATCCATCTCCACCTCTTTCGCATGCTCGATGAACTGACTTACCACCACCGGATGCTTTTGGCTGACGTTGGCGGCCAATTTCAAGAAACGCTCCAACTCCTCTTGATTCGAGCAGACATTCATGGCGGCGCCACTCAGCACGTAACTCGGGCGAACCAATACGGGGAAGCCTACCTCCGCCACGAAGCCATTGATATCCTCCATGGAAGAAAGCTCTTTCCAGCGGGGTTGATCCACGCCAATACGATCCAACATGGCGGAGAACTTCTCACGGTCCTCGGCATTATCGATGCTCTTGGCGGAAGTCCCCAAGATATTCACATGCTGCTCGTCCAGACGCATCGCCAAGTTATTCGGGATCTGGCCGCCGGTGGAGACGATCACGCCGTGCGGGTTCTCCAGCTCGAGGATATCCATCACACGCTCGAAGGTAAGCTCGTCGAAATAAAGGCGGTCGCACATATCATAGTCGGTAGACACCGTCTCGGGATTGTAGTTGATCATCACGGAACGGTAGCCCTCCTTACGGATCGTATTCAAGGCCTGCACGCCACACCAGTCGAACTCCACCGAGCTACCGATGCGGTAAGCGCCGGAACCCAGCACGACAATCGAGCGATGATCGCCCAAGTACGTCACGTCGTTTTCCGTACCGCTATACGTCAGGTACAGGTAATTCGTCTGCGCCGGATACTCGGCGGCCAAGGTATCGATCTGTTTCACCACCGGAAGAATGCCATGCTCCTTACGGAACTGGCGAACCAACATCATACCCTTCTCCACATCCCCGTCGAGACCGATCGCCCGTGCGATCTGGAAATCAGAGAACCCTTGTATCTTCGCCCGGCGGATCAACTCCGGATTGATGCGCCAACGTTGGATCCCCTTCATATCGAAAGCGTGAAGCTCCTTGGAGGTCTGCATGATTCCATATAGTTTCTGTAGGAACCATCGGTCTATCTTGGTAAGCTCATGAATCTGGTCTACCGTATAACCGGCCCGGAATGCCTTCGAGATAACGAAGATACGGCGATCGGTAGGCTCATGCAAAGCCTTATCGATATCCTCGATCACCAACTCCTTATTCTCCACGAAACCGTGCATACCCTGCCCGATCATACGCAAGCCCTTCTGGATAGCCTCCTCGAAAGTACGTCCGATCGCCATCACCTCGCCAACCGACTTCATGCTGGAACCCAACTCACGAGCCACGCCATGGAACTTACCCAAGTCCCAGCGAGGGATCTTACATACCACGTAATCGAGAGCCGGCTCAAAGAAAGCGCTAGTCGTTTTCGTCACGGAGTTTTTCAAGTCGAACAAACCGTAGCCCAAGCCTAATTTAGCGGCCACGAAAGCCAACGGATAACCGGTCGCCTTAGAAGCCAAGGCCGAAGAACGGCTCAAGCGGGCGTTCACCTCGATCACCCGGTAATCCTCACTCTCCGGATCGTAAGCGTATTGCACGTTACACTCGCCCACGATACCGATATGGCGAATGATACGGATCGCCAACTCACGTAATTTATGATAATCCGTATTACTCAAAGTCTGCGAGGGGGCAATCACGATAGACTCTCCCGTATGGATTCCCAGCGGGTCGAAATTCTCCATGTTACATACCGTGATGCAGTTATCGAAGCGGTCGCGCACCACCTCGTACTCTACCTCTTTCCAGCCCTTCAAGCTTTTCTCCACCAATACTTGCGGAGAGAAAGAGAAAGCCTTCTCTACCAACACGTCCAATTCTTCCTCATTGTCGCAGAAACCGGAACCCAAGCCCCCCAGCGCATAAGCGGCACGGACGATGACCGGATACCCCAGCTCAGCGGCCGCACGACGAGCGTCAGCGGCGTTCTCCACGGCCTCGCTCTTGATCGTCTTCACGTCGATCTCATCCAGCTTGCGTACGAACAACTCCCGATCCTCGGTATCCATGATAGCCTGCACCGGGGTACCCAATACCTTCACGCCATACTTCTCCAGCACGCCGCTTTGGTAAAGAGCCACGCCACAATTCAACGCCGTCTGCCCGCCGAAAGCGAGCAAGATACCTTCCGGACGTTCCTTCTCGATCACCTTTTCCACAAAAAAAGGAGTAACGGGCAGGAAATAAACCGTGTCCGCGACTCCTTCCGAGGTCTGTACCGTAGCGATATTCGGATTGATCAATACCGTTTGAATCCCCTCTTCCTTAATCGCCTTCAGGGCTTGGCTGCCTGAATAATCGAACTCGCCCGCCTCACCAATCTTCAAGGCTCCGGAACCGAGTATCAGGACTTTCTTTATATCTTCTTTCATTGCTTTACTTTTTTTAATGTTCTCTTTTAGGGTAAGCCTAAACACCCGTTTAGGGTAGACCTAAACACTCATTTAGGGTTGCCCTAATCCCTCGTTTAGGGTGGGCGTAAATCCCCGGCTACAACAATTCCGTGAATTTATCAAACATGAACTCCGTATCCAGCGGCCCGCTGCAAGCCTCGGGATGGAACTGAGAGGAGAAGAAAGGCTTCGTCTTATGCTTGATACCCTCGTTCGTCCCGTCATTCATATTGATGAACAGCGGTTCCCACTCCTCACCCAGCGTATCGTTATCCACGGCGTAACCATGGTTCTGCGAGGTGATGAAGCATTTTTCCGTGCCTACCATACGTACCGGCTGGTTATGGCTACGATGACCGTACTTCAATTTATAGATAGAAGCACCGCCGGCTTTCGCCAACAACTGGTTACCCATGCAAATACCGCAAATCGGCTTATCCCCGGAAAGCGCCTTACGGATATTCCGCACGGCGGCATCGCAAGTATCCGGATCGCCCGGACCGTTGCTGATAAACAAGCCATCGTATTCCAGCTGATTGAAGTCGTAGTCCCAAGGCACACGGATCACCGCCACGTTACGCTTCAACAGGCAACGGATGATGTTATGTTTCACGCCGCAGTCTAAAAGCACGACGCGCTTTAGGAATTGAGAATCGAGAATCGAGAATCGGGAATCGGAGGCTTCCGATAAAGAACAGGTCTGGCTCGTACCATCGGGCTGGTAACAAATAATCTCCTTGCACGATACCCGATCCACATAGTTCACATGCTCATAATCCTCGATCTTCAATTCCCCATTTCCAATTTCGTTATCGGCATCGCCGATAACGATACGTCCCATCATCACGCCATGCTCACGCAATTTCTTAGTCAACGCACGCGTATCGATACCGTATATGCCCGGGATCTTCTCCTCCTTCAACCAGTCGCCCAAGCTGCGCTCGGCGTTCCAGTGGCTATACTCATGGCTGTAATCGCTAACGATAATCGCCTCGGCGTGGATCTTCTCGCTCTCCATAAACGTAGCGATCCCGTTCGGCTCGAACGTACGAGGCGGGACACCGTAGTTACCAACGAGCGGATAAGTCAACACCATCAACTGGCCTGCGTACGAAGGGTCCGTCAAGCTCTCCGGATATCCGGTCATAGCGGTATTGAACACGACCTCGCCAGCCACCGGTCTCTCATAGCCGAAAAAGTAGCCACGGAAGACGGTACCGTCGTCTAACATCAAAGTTGCTGTTCTGTTTGTCTGCATAGAATCTGTATGTTGTGTCATTTCACTAAATATTCTTCTTCCATATAGTGAATAAAAGCCTCGTTCACTAACCGAGTCCCGCCCGGTGTCGGGTAATCGCCGGAGAAATACCAGTCACCCGGATGCTCCGGACAAGAGGCATGCAAGCCCTCCAAAGTCTGGTAGACGATCTCTACTTTCGCCTGCGTCCCGGCCGGTGTAAGCAACTCCACCATCTTAACGGATATCTCCTCGTCCGTAAACGGGGCGTATATCTCCTTTACGTAATTCACCAACGGACCATCCGCCGCTGTTTGTTGTCGCTTCGCCTTTTGATAAGCGTCCAAGATCACGTATTCCATCCCCCGGTCACGTAACAGGGCCACCGCAGCCTTAAAAGCGATAAACTCGTTCATCCGGGACATATCGATACCGTAATAATCCGGGTAACGTACCTGCGGAGAAGAACTTACGATCACGATTTTCTTCGGATGCAGGCGATCCAAGATACCGATAATACTCTGGCGTAAGGTAGTACCCCGCACGATGCTATCATCTATCACAACCAGATTATCGATAAAAGGTTCAATACTTCCGTAAGTAATATCATACACGTGCGCTGCCAGATCATTGCGGCTATTGCCCTCAGCGATAAATGTACGTAATTTTATATCTTTTATAGCTACTTTCTCCGAGCGGATTCGCATGGAAAGGATTTGTTCCAGTTCCTCTTCCCTGAGCAAGTGACTACGATCGGCGATCCATTCTTTTTTCAGCTTATTCAAATAGTTGTTCAATCCCTCCTGCATCCCGAAATAAGCGACCTCGGCCGTATTCGGGATAAAAGAGAAGACGGTATGATTCAAATCATAATCCACCGCTTTCAAGATCGGATGCACGAGATTATCTCCCAAACGCTTCCTTTCCCTGTAAATATCCACGTCGCTACCCCGTGAGAAGTAGATACGCTCGAAGGAACAAGCCTTATTCTCTTTCGGCTCCACGATCTGGGAGATATGCCACTCGCCTTTCTTGTTGACGAGTATCGCCTCTCCCCGATTCAACTCCCGGATATTCTCTACCTGCACGTTCATCACGGTTTGTATAACCGGACGCTCGGAAGCCAACACGATAATCTCATCATCCGCATAATAGAAGGCCGGACGGATTCCCCACGGGTCCCGCACGCTGAACGACTCGCCACTACCGGTGATACCGCAAATCACGAAACCACCATCCCAGCCCGGGGTACAGCGTTTCAGCACGTTCGACAAATCAATTTGATCCTCGATGGCATGCGTGATATCCATCCCTCTCAATCCTTCCGCCTCACACTTTTGGTACAGGCGCTCCACTTCCCGGTCCAGCCGGTGTCCCAGCTGCTCCAGCATGATATACGTATCGGAATATTTCCGGGGATGCTGGCCGATCGCCGTGATCTCCTCGAATACTTCATGAACATTTGTCAGGTTGAAATTTCCGCAAACGGCAAGGTTCTTTGCACGCCAGTTATTGCGTCGTAAAAAAGGATGGATATAAGAGATTCCGGATTTTCCGGTGGTACTGTAACGGAGGTGGCCCATATAAAGCTCTCCGGCGAAAGGTAGGTTGGCTTTGGCGAATAGCGGATCGTTGAGTTGCTCGGGGGTTAAATCCTTGTAGTGTTCGTGAACTGCGGCAAATATCTCGGTAATAGCTCCGGTCCCGACGGCCCGTTCACGGAACATATATTCCTCTCCGGCATTTGCCTCTAACTTCACGCAGGCTAAGCCCGCTCCTTCCTGCCCCCTGTTATGCTGCTTTTCCATCAGCAAATAGAGCTTGTTCAGTCCATACATCCAACTACCGTACTTCTCGTGATAATACTCCAAGGGTTTCAGTAACCGGACCATGGCAACACCACACTCGTGCTTCAATACTTCCATTGTCGAATCAACTTTTTGATTTTGCCGCAAAGATACAGACAATCCCTAACATATTGTTTAAACAAACATAAAATAATTGACACTTTCACGGAAAAAATGTTTTTATCGGACGTTTGGTTAACAAAGCTTACATTTTATAAGCAAAAGGGAGGGTTTTATTTTCAATCCATAATGAGGCATGAAGGAGCATGAAAACTACGGCCTTATAAATCACATTGCCTCTGCTTTTTTTTCAAATACCAAACGACAATACTATTATACTCCTTATAACGTCCTTCCGCATCCATATTACTCCACTTACTTATTTGCTGGTTTAAATTAGAAGCTGTCCAGCCTTTACGATTCAAATAATCAATCACTCCCAGCAAAGCCTGCAAACGATTAGCCATCAACCAGCGGTTGTTCAAATTAAGCAACTGATTGATCTGCCTATCATAATCTTCATTCGCCGAGACAATCTTCCCAGATTTACTTTTATAAGAAAGGCTTGTAAAAAGCTCATCATCAAAAAGGTTAAATGTTAGATCCTCATTACCTTTCAACTTATCGCAATGAAAGTCAGAAGAGATTGCCCCAGGACAGCATATCACCATGTTATGATAATCCAATTCCCTATCCGGATGCTTTTCTCGGCTCAGCACATGTTCTATCCGGCTGGTTTCATTACTATTCCGGTCTTTCACAGGAATCCTACGCATACAATAAGCACAAACATATCCTTGCTCCTCAAGCAACGAACTTCGCAGTTCAGATATCGCTTCATACTTAGCACCGGGGGTCTGCCGATATTCCACCCACTCCTTTGGTTCCGGTCGTTTGTCTATCTTTCTCATCCCTATCTTAAATCATCTTAAATCAAGCAGTTCAACATCGCTTCCGCCCGGGCAAGTTCGGGTAAAGAATCTCCATATTTCCCTCTCAACTTCTGTAACAAATCTCCAGCCTCTTTCAAGCGATCCACATCTATCAACTCAAACAATTCGTTCAACTGCCTATCTACTTCAACCGCACGAGGCGTTTGACCAAGCACGACATAGGTCAACGTCGACATATCCATACCATAAGTGACAGTCGGCATTATACGATAGCCCTGTTCCTCCGAGTAACTCAACTTATAAACAATATTCTCCTCATTACTTTCCACCCCCGACATAACCATCGGAGCATGGGAACTGACGATAAACTGCAATCCAGGAAATGCCTCGCACAATCCTTTCAGCACCACCGATTGCAACGTTGGATGTAAATGCAAATCCACCTCATCAATCAAGACGGTACCCCGGGTTTTCGCACAAGTCTCCTCACCATAAATACCCCGGTTTAGCAATGCGCAACGAAAAGCTAGATCCGTTACTATATAAACCAGCCTTCGATATCCATCTGACAAGAAATCAGCTTCTACCTCTCGCCCATCCATCAAGATATAATATACTTTTTTCCGGATGGGCCGAACCTCCATGTCTTGAATAATCGCACAACCACCCGCTCCAAGAGCCTTCTGTATAGCCTTGCGAACTATATCTATCTCCAAATGGTTTTCCCTACCTTCCTGTAAGACCAGCAATCGCTTAATCCAATAAGGGAAAAAGCCATCCCCCTCCAAACATTCATAATAGCCAAAAGAAGGCTTATGGTTATACTCCTTGAACTTTCCAAAATCGATCTTTCGAATAGCATGAATATCTTCTGTCGAGAAATTCGCGAAAAGAGGTAAAGCGATTCTCTGTCCCTCCTTACTAATATAGTTATGCATCAACAAAGCTGCCCAATCCTTATACTCCTTAAGTCCCGAAGTCAAGGAACGGCTATTTTTCTTGCTTTTCTTTATCAAAGTATAAAACGAATCTCCACCCGTGGAATCCGCCTCCTTCCCCATCACATCAGCCACATCAAAAGAAATATGAATAGGACGCTCCTGCAATAAGATTCCACCGGTCTCCATTTGCATGAAATCCTCATTGCCGGGATTAACCCATTTGGTATTATCATCGCTAAACCCGCTGAAGAATGCGCTCAACACAAACTTACAAGCTCGCAACACGGATGTCTTCCCGGTAGCGTTATCACCTACAAGCAAATTGACTCTACTTTTCAAGGGGATGGATAGCTCTGTATAACACCGAAAATTCTCTAATCTAATCTCTTTCATAAGTCTTCCTCACCAGCTTAATGACAAACGTTAAAATCAAGCTATTATATGCAAAGGTAAGCTATTATTTTCACTCCGACAAACGGTTAAGCCGAGAATGTATTTTAAGGTGGTGAGAAGTATAACGTAATATTTCCGCAACAGAAAGAAAAACGTCAATATTCTTTCTGACACAGAAATATTCTTGCATAAATTCTTTCTATGACACAATATTACCTACACAACCTGATGCGGAACTGTTGAATCATTTAGTCTTCTGTAATACAAAGGCGGTAAGAAACATAATGTAATGTTTCCGGAAACAAAAAAAGCCTCCTTTTAGGGGAGGCCTTAACATGAGATCTTTCTTTTCTTCTTTTATCGGAATCAAGAATCATATTCCTGTAAAATTCGCTCATAGCAACTCTTTACATACTTAATATCAAATCGCTCTTCTGCCAGCCGTCGGCTATTGATACTCATAGACTCCTTTTCCTCATCGCTCAATGACAAATAGCGAAGCATCGCATCCGCCAAAGCGTTTACATCTTTCGGAGGGACCAAATAGCCATTCTCACCCTCACGCACAGTTTCCCGACATCCGGGAATATCGGATGCGATGATCGGTTTGCCCAAGGCACAGCCCTCCATCAAAGAGCGATTCAAGCCCTCATGATAACTGCTTAATAATAATGATATACCAGGTCTTCCCATCAACTTGGCAGGTTCGGTCGTATAGCCCAGATAAGTAATAGCTCCACTCTCTTCATCTTTTCGGATCTGCTCACGGCTTACAGCATTTGGGTACGCCTCGTCCACCGGACCGAGCAATTGTACTTCCACTTCCGGATGCGTGCGCTTCACGATCTTGGCGGCTTCCACTACCTCCTCATACCCCTTATCATAAAGAACTCGAGCCACCATCAAAAAAATGGTCTTGTCCGCACGATTATCCGAAAAAGAGTACTTATCCAAGTCTACCCCTTCTCCTCCTTCCAACAACACGAGTTGCTTTTTCCGGGCCATTCCCTGTTCCATCAATATACGCCTATTCTCCTCATTTAGCACCATGATCTTATCGGAGAAACTCAGTCCAAGACGAAATAATCGATGAGCCATCTTACTAGCCAAACCGGTATGCGAGAAAGTAAAGCCCAGTCCCGCTACCATAGCCGTACAATGAATACTCAATAAGTGCGCTGCCAACGTACCGTATATATTCGGTTTAATTGTAAAATGGAAAATATAATCCGGTCGTTCTTTCCAGTAAATGCTCATCAACCGGAAAAAATAGAGAATATCATGCAACGGGTTCGTACTCGTACGCCGCATTTCTATAGCAATATGCCGTATTCTGTCAGGAATAACTATCTCTTGGCTTTGGGCATCTATAGGCGATACCATCACCACCTCATGCCCTACGTCACGCAGATGCGTAATAATACTACCCCTAAAGTTCAATTGAGCCCAGAGGGAATTGTCGGCAAATAAAATTTTCATTTATGTATTGTATTATGTATGAAACTTGATTTATACAAGGTTCCAAACTCATCCTAAGAAAGAGAAATATGATAGCTCATTTCAGATAAAGCCAACGTTTCAATATATCTTTCAAGGATTTCCCCCCTAAAAGCAAGACAATCTTACGTCCATACTTTCGTATAGGACTTTGCCAAGACTGTGCATAGTGATGAATTGATACAGTATGGGAAGTGATACGTAATTTACCATCTTCCACAGATATTGGACAGAAATACGCACTGGGATAAATCCAAATCCCAGCACATTTTTGTATTTCATTAATATTTTTCAAACCATGCTTACACAATAAATCTGTAGTATATTCAACTACGGTTTTCAAATTGAGAGAGCCTTCCGGATAAGAGAAATGTAAGGTAGCATAAAGATCCAAAATCTCTTTATATAGCCCAAAATTAGGATTGGCTCCCAGACCAAGACCAGGATTGACACAGGCTCCCCCCCTATCTCCAGCATCACGTTCACACCCCATGAAAGCACCTCTGGCAATAATATCATCGAAAGGTTTTATCACCTCCACATCCGTGTCAAAATAAAGGCCACCCTCCTCATACAAAATCTTAAAACGGGCATAATCACTCACGAACGCATATTTTTTTGCAGCATAAGCTTCTCGAGTGTACGGAATAACGTTCACATCAAAATTATCCTCATTCCATTCTTTAATCTCATAATCGGGAAGATATTTTTTCCATGAGGCTATACATTTTATGGCCAATGATGGCAGAGGATTTCTACCAAACCAACAATAATGAATTGTCTTGGGAATTTTGATTTTCAAATTATCCATCATATATTATATTTATTATTTCGCTATTACTTAGATAAGGTGTTTTCTAGACAAAGAAAACAATAGTATTAATACAAAAAACAAGGCATATATCCTCTTACTCAAACAATCCAAATCTTGTTTGATATATAACATCAAAGTTATCTTTTAGCACAAAAATCAGAATCGGAATAAAAAGCAGCATAAACGCAATCCACTTTCCCATATTATCCTTTACATTCTTCACTACAATCGGATATAGGATAAGTCCATACATGAAAAAATACTGATATAATCTCAAATACTCCAGAAAACCACGAAAAACATTATATATCACGATGCTTAACACAAAGCAGTTTAGATAAAACAACTTCTGACCATCCCATTTCTTGGCAAATACCAGCATAATCAAGGCTAACACGTTATATACCAATTTTTTCAAACCAGAATTAAGCATCACGTCATGCTCCGTAGCATCTAGCACATAACTCTTTCTTGTATCCAAGGCCGAGGAAAAAAACGCCCCGAAACTTTCCGTTAAAGGAATCAGATAATTATTCAACAAATAATCCCCAAACAGTGCTGAAAAAAGTAATACACTCAGCATTAAAGTGAAATTATACTTCTTTTTCAACAAAAAGAAAACCAAAGCTATACCCGCTGAATAGTGAAAGCACATAGCCAAAGCAATCAACAACACATAATACCATTCTTTCCTCTGAAAAATCAAGGGTGTCCCCGCAAATACGATAGCCATCGCCACACACTGCCTCATCGCATTGAATGATTCTGTATACAGAAAACTACCCACATAAAATATCATTGACAAAAAAATGAAAGGAGATTGTCTTCTTATACCGTAGATCATTAGTATTACGGTTATTGCATTAATCACCAAGAACCACAAAATATAAGTTCCTTTGACAAAATGTATAATATTATAAATTACAGACCAACCGGGTTCTACATAATACAAATAATTTGACGAGTCATTATCTAATTCATACATTAATTTATATGCCTCATAATCTATCCCCACAAAGTAGCGAAATCCTCCTACCAAAATCAATAATATTACAGATATTATATATATTGATTTAGGAGGGTTATTCCCATATAAAACATGAAATACAGAAAAAACAAGAACAAAGGTAAGTAGAACAAAAAACATCTCAATAATTATTTACGTATCTCATGCAATTTATACAATTCATATATCTTATATGCCCACTTTTGCGTGCTCCAACAAGAAATAAAAAGTAATATTACCTTCTTAAAACACAATGGACTTAACAATATAGACCGAAAAAAATCAAGTTGATATTTCCAAAACAGCGATCGAAATTGGGTATCAGTATAAAGCCTCATCAAAAAGGCTTTATAAGCCCACGAATAAATCAAAATAGGTCGTATCATTTGGAAATCTGCCGTATCGAGCCCTTTCTCCAATATATTCATCAGTACGACATACTGCTCAGGAGAAGAATTTCTTGTAAGCGATCCCGCATTCACGTTTTGCTCATAGTGGTAAAAAGCCCGAGGTAAATATCCAATCTTGATCTCCTTCCTTAATATCAAGGCGTTGAAACATAAATCCTCGCAAAACGTAAGATCCGGCACGAAACGTACATCACCATTGTAACAAGCTCGCTTAACGAGCTTGTTACAACAGCTACCATGCAATTGTTGGAACAATTCCCGCAGCACGGTTTTATGATCCAAATCCGAGGGCTGTTGTCTAATATATTTCCGTTTATCACCAATATCCTCATAAAAATCACATATCACGACATCCGCATCCTCTTCCTTCGCTTTCTTATAAAGTTCTTCCAGCATGTCTGGCTCTACCCAATCATCAGGATCGGCATGGATCGTATATTCACCTTTAGCGTTATCAATTCCGCATTGGCGCGTACTTGAGACACCTTCGTTTTCTTTGTGGAATACACGTACACGGCTGTCCTTCCTCGCATATTCATCACAAATATCTCCGGAATGATCCGGACTACCGTCATCTATCAAAAGGATCTCGAAATCAGGAAATGTCTGCGCTAATAGACTATCCACGCAATGACATAGATAGTTCTCTGCCTTATATACAGGAACAATCACTGATACAGCAGGTTGCTTATCCATAATTTATTGATTTTATAAGGACTCTGTTTTTCCGTCCAAGGAGCTGAACGCTTCCCGTAAAAAATTAAAACTCTTCTGCCGCCACTCCGCTAAAGTTCCAGAATGATACTTCTCCAACAAGTCAGCGAAACGTGCGCCTCCTCTTGTCTCATTCACGACACTACGGAACGGTTTCCCAAAGATGACAGAAAACACGGTTCCATGAAACGAGTCAGTCACCACGAAACTAGCGTCTCGAAAAATCGCAACCCACTCCTCCACTGTCAGCCTCGCATGATTATCCGCCGAATAACGCCGGATTGATAGCCCTCGCTTTTCCGCCTCCTCGACAATAACCCGATCCGACTCTTCCGAGGCATCTAACACATAGCCCGCAAGATATCTCTCTCCGCAAAAAGGAACCTTCTCGCATAGTTCCGCATATGCCTCCTTCTCGACAAGTAACGTAGGATCGAGTACGGCAGCCGCATTTATCCCCAGATATCTCTCGCAAAGTTTCACCCCACTCGTTTCACGCACAGATATGGCGTCGAATCGTTGAGCTAAAGAAGCGCAAAACGAGGTTTGTCTCTCCGTATACTCCCAGTAATCTACACCAAAAGAGGCTGCGTAAGCGACTTTCTTTCCTGTGAAATCACAGGCGAAACCCAAAAACATATCCGACAACATCCCCACGTTATACATCGGTCGCCACGTCTGATCGCTACCAACCAAAAGGGCCTCCAAACCATACTCCTCTACGATGTCCATAGAATAACGTCTACAAACATGCGTCTTCACGATCTGCCTGTTGACAAAATCCTCGAACAACGGATTACGCTTATCGCTCCATTTCTGAAACGTTCGCCTACGTGAAGGAATGAACCAAAGCACAAAAGATTTGATCGTGGAGAGAATAAATCGCCCAATTGTCGGACGTGGAAGAATATCGATTGTCACAGGCTCGTGCCCCATGCTCCTAAGCGTCCGTTGCAATGCCCAATTTTGTAGTATGCCTCCGTAATTTCCCCTAAATGGTTGAGTCAATATACCTATTTTCATGATTCCAATTTGCTCAAACAATGTCTCTTTATAAAATTCTTCACCTTTTCTCCGAGAATAATGTCAAATATCATCCTTAACCTCTGTTTATATGTCAAACGACATAAATTCTCAATCCTCTCATCCAACGTTGCTTTCGTATCTGAATAAAAAAGCTTGCGTTTCCCTGTTAAGCTAACCGATTTTTCAATAGAAGGATTGTAGCGTAAAACTACCTCATATCCTACGATGCTACTATCCAAACCTATCTTCCGGAAATAGGTCTCACCCTTTATAGCGTTCAGCATTACCACACTTACCCCCTTGTCATCGTCTATCATCGGCATCACATGCTGTACGCCCCAGAAATCCCCTATCGTGATATCGCTTCCACTCTTAAAGGTTTTCGAAGGGCAAGCGTAGCAACTCGGACGCAAATACAAATCTGCCAAGAATCCTCGCATGAAAATATTTTTGTCCAGAGGCTCAGAGAGTAAAAACGATTTTTTGTCTCCGTGTCTATCAGCCACTGAAACGTGGAGAGTGAAACTATACTTTTTCCAACCTAAGCGTTTATCTCTAAACGAGATACCTTCTATACAAACTTCTTCTTTTTGATAAGGGTGAGACAAAAACCTATTTTTTCTATCATACAGACGTACGGTTTCCTCCTTCAGATATTCTCGCCATACACCCGGGCTAGGCACGCCATGACAGATAAAATCCACCGTCAAAAGATTATCATATTCTTTCCGCAAAAAACGCTTTAACCCCGCTATCTGGCAAGGAGTCCCAGAAAATAAAACCGTACGCCCTATCTTCAAGAATTGTTCCGCTTTTTTAAAACTATCCCCTATCCGGCTCTGCACATATTTGCTACCTCGAAAAGCAGACAATCCCTCTACCGTCTCTGTACAATCATGCTTTACTTCCCAATTCTCATCAAAACCAGCCCCAAACACGACTCCACCCTCTCTGATAATCTCATTGGCTAAAGCCGTAAAAACGCCACCAGAAGAACTTTGATAGCGTATTTCCTCACTCTTATTTTTAGCCGCACATACGACTATAGGCCTATTTTCTCTCGCTTGATGAATTACCGGACATACTTTTTCACATAATCCGCAATCAATGCAAACACTTTCATCTACCTCCGGATAAAGAAAACCTTCGTCATCCTCACGCATCCTAATGCATGATTTAGGACAACGTTGCACACAACTGTTGCAACCACAACAGTCCCGCTTATCTGTAATATGTATCATACGATTAAAATCCCAAATACCAATTCAAGCACCAAGCCCTGTCAATTAACCTCATAATCTCAGGTCTCTATATCGTTATTTTTTTAAGAGGAGAGATAAACAAATTTCGTTCATACGCATTCATGCTCATAAACCAGAATAGTAGAGCATAAAGAACCACAAATACGGCCACTGAATAAATAAATACGACAGGTATAGTCAAATTTATCTCCCAATGATTTACAGTCCACAAACAAAGAATCACAAATATTACTGGCATTATCGACATTCTACCTATCTCACACCAAAAGCGAGAGATATCTATGCCTTGCCGACCTTTATAATAAATATTCATCACCAAGCCTTGTCCTAGCAACAAAGCGCCCGCCGTAGCGTAAGCACATCCCATCATTCCCCATTTTCTGGTACCATAAATGGAGAAAGCCAAGCAGCAAAAAGCGATTATTACATAACACACAGAACGAAAACGCATCTGGTTCCGGGCTTGAAGGATCGTGATCCCCAAGTTCTGTATCAAAGGAATCAACAATGAGAAAAAGAACAATAGTGATACATAGTACGCCTCCTCATATCCTTCCCCGGCCCACAGCCGGATGAACGGACGACCGAACACAACAAAGGCAGAGAGAATAAACGACATCACGATATACTGTATCCGACCCGTACGAATAAACAAATCCGATATTTCTTTCTCATTGCCGCCATAAGTCACCATAGCCGTAACTTTTGGAAGAAATACACCGCTTATCGCCGTGGAAAACATCATAAACATCTGCGTAAGTTGAATCGCCACGGAATATACCGCCACTGCCACGGTTCCTCTATACATTCCCAAAACAAACTGCCCCGTGCTCCAATAAATCCGATCTATTATCGCATTAAGGAATATCCAGAAACTATAGATCGAAACTTCTTTAAGAAAAGCAGAATTGAAATGCCCAAAACGTATCTTGACATACAACTTATATCTGCAATAATAAAAATTGATAATCAAAGTTATGATATTGAACAAGGTTGTGACCACCACCATCGCAACCGCCTTATAACCGACAACCAACAATAAGATCATTACAACCGGATTAAGCACACTGCGCACGATACTCACCAATCGTTGAAACACGAAACGTTCATAGGCAGTCATGATACTACCCCAAATACTCATCGGAAAGGTAAAAGCAAGATTAAATGTCATCAACCAGAGCATGATACGAGTTCGATTCACCTCCAATGCTGTCATATTCACGGAGAACATTCGATCTACATTCAAACACAGTAAAGTACCGACAACTATGGCTATCAGCCCGATCCCTATATACAGTAGAAAAAACATACCGAACATTTCCTGCTGTTCCCGTTTCTTCCCTTCCGCCTCAAATTTCGCAGTATAACGCACGATAGCGTTACCGAACCCCAAATCCAATACGGTCAAATAAGCAATAATGGACGCAGCCAATGAATATAGGCCATATTCCGACTGCCCCAGCATGCGTAACATGTAAGGGGTATATACAAGCCCCACTACCATGTTCAGCATGATAGAGACATAATTCAAGGCTGCTCCAGCTTTTAATTGATTTATCATCATAAACTAATGAATGAGGAACATCTTCCTCCCGATAATATTCCTTACACTTATCCTTCCCCCAGCACATACTTCCTGATCCCATACCGAATGCTCGGTACATTCGCCCCATTCACGAACGTGAGGTGAGGCAAGAGGGCGCTGATGAAGGCACGGCTCTTGACCAGCTTGAGGGGAGACGAGTAGTCGGCTAGGATCTCGTTGTAAAGGTCCGTCAATACCGTCTGGCAAAGGGTGACCGTGTCCGGGCAGGCGCATAGGCGGGCCTCGTAGACAAGACGGGTCGCCTCGTCCGGGATGAACAAGGCCAACGAGGAGGGTTCAGCCGTCACTGGAGGGGCAGGAGAGTTTATCGGAGGAGACGGAGACTCATGAAGTCCCGATTCCGCGGGCGTAATCCAACGTTCCGTCCGTGTCACCGTCCCGTCACCCCAATGGATGTTCTGGATAGCGATGGTGGCATTGGGCAGGATCTGCACGTTACCTCCATTGACCGTAAAGGCAGAACGTGCCTGTTCCGCCCGCTCTTGATTTTCTGTCATATCCGTTTTTAATTTAAGTGTTAACAATAATCACCCCTTTCACGGGGGTATATTTTATTTCTATCCTCATTTCATCCACCGTACGTCCGTTTCCGTACCCGTCCCGTCCATCGCTATTCCGGGAACGGGCAGGAACGCGTTCCTTTACCGGCAGTAACCGAATAATCAATTTATTTTATCCGATCATGAAAGAGTCTATCTTTTCCTTTTTCAACGCCCCCATCACCAATCAAGTACCGAACGGGGTCGTCTGTGTCAGTCAATTGTACGCCTATATCACCACCAGCGAGTGGCTGCGTGAGCGTACCGATCAGGTACGTGCCGCATCGAGCGACGAGAAACGGTTCAGGCGGCTGAAACAGAGTTTGCTACCCTATGTCACGCCCGCCGGTATCTTCTCCTACCGCAAGGAAGATCACTTGCTCGTGCCCTCGGGCGAGTTCGTCATCGACATCGATCACCTCTCCTCACCCGAAGAGGCGATCTGTTGGAGGGACACGCTGTTCGCCGATGAGCGGCTACGCCCCGATCTCTCCTTCGTGAGTCCCAGTACCACGGGAATCAAGCTCCTCGTACCCTATCGCCTGTCGATCAAGAAAACCGTAGAGGAGTCTTTCGACGAGGCGGTACGATTCGCTTGGGAATATCTTGAGTGGAAATACGGGCTGAAAGCTGATGCCACGAACGCAGACCTCTCACGGGCTTGCTTCCTTTGCCACGATCCCTCAGCGAGGCTAGGAGACCGGAATTGTTGACAGAGGACAAGTGACAGTTGGTAGTTATAAATCATTATTCACCATTCATTATTCATTCATCATGAACCCATTATCAGATCTGGAGCGGCTCGTTGCCGCCATCGAGAAACAGGGGGCGAACATCGCTCCCACCTATCAAGAGTATATGCCGATCGCCTTCGCCATCGCCAACGATTGCGGAGAGGCCGGCCGGACATTCTTTCATCGTATCTGCCGGATGTCGGAGAAATATGTCTCTACCGAGGCGGATAAGCTATACGACCATGCCCTCAAAGGAGGCAATGGACGGAATGGCTTGGGATCCGTATTCCACTTGGCGGACCTAGCCGGCGTGAAACTGGACAAATCCATGGCCGAGGCCGGGAAACTTTCAAACTTTCAAACATTCACGCCTCCTTCACACACGCACACGTGTACGCACGAGGAACAGTCCGTGAAAAATGTCCCGCCCGCCTTTCCGGAGTATCCTTGGCCCGCTTTCCTCAAACGGATGATCGACCGGGGCGATACCCCCGCCCAAAAGGATATCCTCCTGCTGGGAGGTATCACCGTGTTGGGAGCGACACTCAACAAATCGATCCGGATATCGTACGGGCGAAAATTCTACTACCCTTGCCTGCAAACGTTCATCGTCGCCCCTCCCGCCTCGGGAAAGGGAGCCCTCGCTTGGACACGCCGGCTTGCCGAGCCGATACATGAGGCGATGATGGCGAACTACCGGCAGAGGCATAAAGCTTACCGGGAGGAGAAGAGCCGTTGGGACTCGCTGGGCAAGAAAAAATCCGATACGCCGGAGCCCGAGATGCCTCCCCTCAAGATGTTCCTTATCGCCGGTAACAATTCCGGCACCGGCGTGCTGGAGAACCTCATCGAGGCCGACGGCATAGGGCTGATCTGCGAGACCGAGGCCGATACCGTGAGCACGGCCATCGGCACCGAGCACGGGCACTGGAGCGATACCTTGCGTAAATGCCACGACCACGAGCGACTGGCTTTCAACCGACGCACGAACCGGGAATACCGGGAGTGCCCGGCCTCTTACCTCAGTGTCTTGTTAAGCGGGACCCCGGCGCAGGTACGGCCACTCATTCCCTCGGCCGAGAACGGGTTGTTCTCACGCCAATTGTTCTACCGGATGCCACCCATCGACGAGTGGGCGGATCAGTTCGAGCAGGGCGACGAGGACATGGATAGCCTCTTCTCCGATTGGGGGAAGCAGTGGAAAATGCTCGTGGACTACCTGCGTGAGAGGGTCAATATCATACAATTCCATCTCTCCGACACGCAAAAGGAGCGATTCAACAGCTGCTTCGCACGCATATTCGGGCACGCCGGTCTTTCCTACGGTTATCCGATGCGAAGCTCCGTGGCCCGTATCGCTATCAATATCTGCCGGATCGCTTCCGTGGTGGCCTTCCTACGATCGGTGGAGAGTCTCCTCATCCCACAAGCCATTCTCGATTCTCAATTTTCAATTCTCAATTGTCCCGGTCTCTCGCCTGCCCCCGAGATCCCGGAGGAGAACGTACGGGACGGTATCGTTCCTTCCCTAGAGTTACGCATCAACGATGACGATTTTCAAGCCGTCCTCTCGCTCGTGGAGCCGCTCTACCGTCATTCGGCGGGCATACTCTCCCTGCTTCCGTCCGATGAGGTGCCACGCTCTCGTATGCCAACGCCCCAAGAGGCCCTCTTCGCGGCCCTTCCACTCTCTTTCAACCGACAACAGGCCTTGGAGGAAGCAGAGAGGAACAACATCCCCACCGCCACCCTAGATACCTGTCTCAAGCGAATGCAGGAACGAGGCACGCTGGAGAAGAACGGCCGGGGCGAGTACAGCTTCGGCGGCCGTGTCACCCATAAGTAATCCCGGCCTCCCTCACACCCCTATATAACGTACCCCACGGGCGTGTGTGTGTGAGGGGGGGACGAATGTTTGAAAGTTTGAAAGTTTCATTCTCCCAAATCTATAAATCATAAATCAAATGTTCTTGCCATTAAGAAAGTCCGCACTAGCGGCATCCTATTTCCCGGAGCTGGCCTCCCATCAAGCTTGCAACCGCTTACGTCGTTGGATCATTCGATGCACGGAATTGCACGACAAGCTGCTGGAGACGGGCTACCGCCCCGAGCAACGTATATTCACGCCCCGACAGATCAGATTAATCATCCACTACCTAGGAGAACCGTAAATTAGTTGACAGTTGCGCACAGAGGTAAATAAAAACAGCCTACTGTCACTAGTCAACTGTCAACTTGGATGGGTATTCTAAGATCTTTACAATGCCCATCCAAGGCTTCTTATAATGCCTATTCAAAGGGGCTTACGATAGGCAGCGTAAGAAACCGGCGGTTATCACTGCGTCCCATGTTAATTAATCGTTATTCCCTACCCCGGGCATCAATCGGCATCACCGCCCCTTACGGCGGAACCTATCTTTGTAACATTGATCAGCAAGCAATTAATTTTCTATTATTAATCTTTAATTATCAAACTATGCCACAAGCATTTCAAGCACGAAAGTTTTTTATCCCCAAGACGGATCCTAAGCAGGAGGTGTACAAGCCGGTTCCCTATTATTTCGGTACCCTGTCCACACAAGATGCGGCCGACCAGATCGCCGAGGAGTCTTCGCTCACGAAGGGTGACGTATTGAACGTATTGGATCGTTATCAGCGGTATGTCATCAAGAACCTACAGAAAGGTTACAAGGTGGAGCTGCTAGGGTTCGGAACCGTCTATAACCGCTTCGTCACGGAGAAGGGGGTAGCGACCGCCCCCGAGGTCAAGGCTACGCATATACGGACTATCGTGCCGGGATTCTCGCCTTCCTATACCATACTGAACGGGGCACGACGCTACTCGCTGCTGGGCGAGAAGACTTCGTTGCTCAAGGTGACGATACTCGGGACGCCGGTAGAGGAAGGGGGCGG
>NZ_FR885276.1:0-50939 GCF_000436315.1 Parabacteroides sp. CAG:2
CGAGCGTAACGCGCAAAACGCCACGATAGTGACCGGCGCCACCAAGGCCGCCCGCCTAGCCGCCGACAACGCGTACCGTGCCGCCGTGAAACGCCTCAACGCGCTCGCCGAGGTAAATGGCGACACCGATTACATCGACGTGATCAACGCCATGAATACCCTCATCGACCGGCAGACTGCCATCCTCAAGGCACGTGCCACGAAGAGCGCCAACAAGCGGAAGGAAGAGGAGACGAACGGGCAACCGGAGGCGTAACCACTTACAAGATATTTTTTTTTCACAAGCATATTATTTGTAATAAAAGAGGGGAGGCTGTCGCGAGACACCCTCCCCTCATCTTTATCATTCCCCCTATCCTCTCATCTAGGAGATATTGATCTGGAAGTTATCGCCAGGCGGCTCTCCCCGCCGCTTACGCTCGCGGTTCGCGCACTTGAGGCAAATCTCATGATACGCGGTCTCGAAGCGGAGGAAATCATGCCGGACAGCCACGGAATCGATCGGCACGGCTTTCATGGTCCGCAAGTCTACATCCAAGATATTCCGTCGCATCTCTTGCCAGTCGATGTCGCCCATCGCGAAAGTCAAGAAAGCTTCCAAGGCAATCCGCAGACGGGTGGCATGGGTTACATCCACGTGAAGATTATGATGCAGATACCGATTGAAGCCATCGTGGATCGGCCGCATCGTATCGCCCAATTGCTTGTCGCACATCTGCTCCAGCTCCGTGTAATGATCCAGCAGCTTGTTCGCGTCCTCGTTCTCGTCGCGGATGAACTTCTCGGGAGCGACCTTGATGCCCATGTGACGTTCTAACGTGTCGGCCAAACGCTCAGCCTCCTCGTAGGTGAATTTCCGGGTCTTCATCGATCGCTTGAGCATATCGATCGAGACGAAATGCTCGTAACCTAGCATCAACAAGTGCATCAATAACGCCCGGCGACAAATCTCACGCTCCATGAGGGCGAGAACCAGTTTGGGGTCTATATTTTCCTTTTCCATAATCACTATCAATTATACCGAATTAACGCCGCCAATAGTCTTCCATTTCCTCCAGCGTCCTCCCTTTCGTCTCCGGTACGAACTTCCAGATGAACAACGCCGCCAATATACCCATCACGCCATAGATCCAATAGGCCATACCGTGATTGAACGTATCGGTCAAGTATTGATTCTTATCCAGCATTGGGAATGTCCATGATACCAAGAAGTTGGCAATCCACTGCGCCGCTACGGCGATACTCATCACCGTGGAGCGGATCGAGTTCGGGAAGATCTCGGCCAGCAGCACCCAGCAGACCGGGCCCCACGACATAGCGAATCCCGCCGTATAAACCAGCATGCAGACCAATGATCCCATACCCACCGAACGCGTATAGAAAGTAGTTCCCAAGATCAACATAGATACCGCCATGACGAGCGCCCCGATAATCATCAACGGACGGCGTCCGAACTTATCCACCGTGAAAATAGCCAATACGGTAAACGACAGGTTCACCGCCCCTACCACGATCTGTTGCAAAAGGGCGGCGTCCGTGGCCGCTCCCATCGTCTTGAAGATCTCCGGGGCATAGTAAAGCACCACGTTGATCCCCACGAATTGCTGGAAACCGGAGAGCAACACGCCCACCAAGATGATCAGCACGCCAAACGACCGGATCGGGAACAGCAAGGCGATACAGAAACTAGCCAACAAGGCGATCTCCAACGCATTCGTATTACCTGCCCACGACAACAACCCGTAGCCGGCCAAGAACAGCGCCAGCCAAGTCCCCATAAACCGGAAGTAAGGCTTCATCGACGGAGCTTTCTCCTTGAAACTATTCCGTATATCCTCCAGCTCACGGCCAGCGTCCGCCTGATCCATCAAATGGCTCAAGACGCCCAACGCCTTCTCCGTACGCCCACGCATCACGAGATAACGAGGCGTCTCCGGCACGAACATCAAGAACGAGAGGAACAATACCGCCGGAATAATCTCGGAAGCGAACATCCAACGCCAGCCGATCGTATTCAGCCAAGCGGCATCTCCTTGAAGGGCGATCGTATAATTCACGAAATATACCACCAGCATACCAAAGATAATGGCAAACTGGTTCCATGCCACCAGATTCCCCCGGCGATCGGCCGGAGCCACCTCGGCGATATACATCGGCGATACCATGGAGGCCAGCCCCACACCGATACCTCCCAGAATACGATAAGCCACGAACGCATACATAAACGTATGATCGCCACTTCCGGGCATGCCGATAAACAGCTCCGGCCAAGCCGAGCCGATAGCGGAAAGCAAGAAAAGGATAGCGGCCAGTATCAACGTAGGCTTCCTGCCGTAACGCTGGCTGATCCACCCGGCGAACGAGGCGCCGAGGATACATCCGATCAACGCACTACTTACCACGAAGCCCTCCAAAGCGTTCGCCTGATCCAACGGAAATCCTTGCGGCTCGATGAAAAACTTACGCAAAGATTCCACCGTACCGGAGATCACCGCCGTGTCATACCCGAACAGTAAACCTCCCAAGGTAGCAACCAAGGTTAGAGCGAAAATATAAGTGTTGTTATTTTTCATGGAATAGATTTATAAGTGAAAAACCGAGAATTGAGAGCTGAAAACTAGGGCTTACGCACGATAATTTTCAATTTTCAATTCTCAATTTTCAATTATTTAGATGTGCAGATTTACAATCATCTCGTATAACTCCTGCTTACCGCTGATCTGTTTCGGCTCGCCGTCACGCAAAGCGATCGTACGAAGATCTTCCAGCGTAAGCTTGCCATCCTCGAATGCCTTGCCCTCACCGGCATCGAAACTAGCGTAGCGCTCGGCACGCATCTTGCGGTAATCTGAGTGCTCAAGGATATCGGCGGCGATCATCAAGGCACGGGCGAAAGCGTCCATACCACCGATATGAGCGATGAAGATATCCTCCAAGTCCGTAGAATTACGGCGGGTCTTGGCGTCGAAGTTCGTACCTCCGGTAGTCAAGCCACCTCCCTCAAGGATGACCAGCCAAGCCTGTGCCAGCTCATAGATATCCATCGGGAATTGATCCGTATCCCAACCATTCTGGTAATCGCCACGGTTCGCGTCAATACTGCACAACATGCCGGCATCGGCGGCGGCTTGCAACTCATGCTCGAATGTATGTCCGGCCAAGGTAGCGTGGTTTACCTCGATATTCAAGGCGAAATCCTTGTCCAATCCATAATGGCGAAGGAAACCGATCACGGTCTCCGAATCCACGTCATATTGATGTTTCGTCGGTTCCATCGGTTTCGGCTCGATCAGGAACGTACCCTTGAAACCGTTCTTACGGCCATAATCACGGGCCATCGTCAACATCATGGCTAAATGATCCTTCTCTCGTTTCATGTTCGTGTTCAATAGGCTCATATAACCCTCACGGCCGCCCCAGAACACGTAGTTCTCGCCCCCTAAAGCGATACAAGCGTCGATAGCGTTCTTGATCTGCGTGCCGGCGCATGCCACGGTCGGGAAATAAGGGTTCGTAGCGGCGCCGTTCATATAACGCTTATTGCTGAAGACGTTTGCGGTAGACCATAGAAGCTTCTTTCCGGTAGCGGCTTGATGCTCCTTGGCATGTTCCACCATCGTCTGCAAACGTTTCTCGAACTCGCCCAGCGTAGGAGCCTCGTCCACTACGTCCACGTCGTGGAAGCAATAGTAAGGAATATTACATTTGGTCATAAACTCGAAAGCGGCGTCCATCTTGTACTTCGCACGGGTGATAGCGTCCGCACTGTCATTCCAAGGGAATGATTTTGTTCCACCACCAAACTGATCACCTCCCTCAGCACATAAGGTATGCCAATAAGCCATAGCGAAGCGCAAATGATCCTTTAGTGTTTTACCCATAACTACCTTATCCGCGTCATAATAATGAAATGCCAACGGATTTTTTGACTCACGTCCCTCAAACTGAATCTGTCCGATTCCCGGGAAAAATTCTTTCTCTCCTTTAAAGTAACTCATAATAATATATATTAAAAATGTAAATAATTCAGCCGTTAAATAGATTGTTCCAAGCGTTCTTTCCACGTCTCGAACGCCCCGCAATAAGCATTCGCCTTGAAACCGTCCGGCTCGATCACGTTGATCTTCTTCAAGGAAGCGAACGCTTCTTCTGCGTTCTTGTAGATACCGGCGCCAATACCGGCCCCCTTGGCCGCGCCTACCGCACCATTCGTATCATACAGTTCGATCACCGTACCCGTCACGCCCGCCAAGGCATCCCGGAAGATCGGGCTTAAGAACAAGTTCGCGTTCCCCGCACGGATTACCTGAATATCGATCCCCATCTCATTCATGATATCCATACCGTATTTAAAGGCGAACACGATACCTTCTTGCGCCGCCCTAGCCATATGGGCCTTGGTATGTATGTTGAAGTTCAATCCATGAACCGAGCAATCGATCTGCTTATTCTGCAACATACGCTCCGCCCCGTTTCCGAACGGCAAGATCGAAAGGCCGTCGCAGCCGATAGGAACCGTAGCCGCCAAATCATTCAACTCATTATAGTTGATACCTTCCGGCGCTATATTCCGTTTGATCCAAGAATTAAGGATACCGACCCCGTTGATGCACAACAAGACACCCAAGCGGGTCTGCTCCGTCGTATGGTTCACGTGGGCGAACGTATTCACACGGGAAAGCGTATCGTAATTCACCTTGCCGTTCACACCATACACCACTCCGGAAGTCCCGCCGGTAGCCGCTATCTCGCCCGGATTCAATACATTCAATGATAATGCGTTATTCGGTTGGTCGCCCGCACGATAGGTAACCGGCGTACCTTTCTTCAGTCCCAACTCGGCCGCGACCGAGGCGGTAACCTCGCCCTGCAAACCGAACGTCGGACGGATATCGGCAATCAGATCCTTACTGAATCCATAATAATTCATCAAATCCTCCGATAAGGCATTATTCTTGAAGTCCCAGAAAATCCCCTCCGACAAACCGGAAACCGTAGTCACGATATCCCCCGTCAGGCGCATAGCTATGAAATCTCCCGGCAACATGATCTTATGAATACGGTCGTAAATATCCGGCTCGTACTCCTTGATCCAAGCCAGCTTGGAAGCGGTAAAATTACCCGGCGAGTTCAATAGGTGGGAAAGGCATCGCTTCTCGCCTATATTCTTAAACGCACGCTCGCCATAAGGAACGGCACGGCTATCGCACCAGATAATAGATGGACGAAGCACCTCCATCTTCTTGTCCACCACCACCAAGCCATGCATCTGGTACGAGATACCGATCGCCTTGATATCCTCGCCTTTCACCTTCGCCTTGCTCATGGCACCTTTCATGGCGATCTTCACGTACGACCACCAATCCTCCGGATTTTGCTCCGCCCACCCCGGGCGCAACGCCTTGATCGGGGCCTCTTCTTTGGGATAAAAATCCGCACCTATTGTTAACCCGGTCTCCTCATCGACGATAGAGACCTTGATGGAAGAACTTCCAATGTCACATCCTAACAGACACATAATCGTATGGTTTTATATCTTATTAAACTTCGAACGTTGTTGATTATATTTCACCTTATCAAACCGATAATACCGGGCGGCACGATGGGCGACCCCATCTTGCATATCCTCCGTGGGTACCACGTAATCCAAGGAATTCATCTTCTTATGAAAATTGCGCACGTCCATCTCACGGTTATAGATCACCTCGTACGTGCGCCTAAGCTGGAACGCCGTGAACTTCATCGGCATATAGTCGAAAATGATGGCGGGCTCCTTCTCTACCCAATTACGGATCTCCTGTATGGCAGCCTCGATAATCTCTTTATGATCGAATGGCAAGCGAGGAAGCTCGTCGATAGGGCACCAACGGATCGACTCGGATTTATCGGCCGGACACGTCTTCCTGCTATTCTTGCACAAGGCGAGATAAGCGACCGTGATCAACCGTCCGATCTTCACCTTGGAAGTCGCCTCCAGCCACATCACGTCCAACCGGTTCGAGGTACGGGCGGGGGAACCGAAACAACGGAATTGTTTCAATTGGACACGCTTCAAGCCGGTCGAATCATTCAGTATCCGATAGGCGGCGTCATCTAAATCCTCGTTCTCATAGATCAAGCTGCCGGGTAATTTATAGCCAATCAACTCGCCTTCCTCACTTTTTCGCTCCGCCAACAGCACGGTGAGCTTGTCATCATTGATGCCGAGAAGAACACAGTCTACGGAAACATAAGGGGACAGCATCTCTCTATTCTCGTTTTGTGTATCCATGATATCAGTAATTAGATTTGCACAAATATAAGTATTTTTCTAAACAAAGCAATTACAAAAGGTCTTTTTTGCATCTCCTAATTGATTATTTTTCTGATATTTCAGTATCGTACATCATACAATATGTTATACAACACATAATGTAAGTAAAACAATTAGTATGAGAACAAATAATGAAGGCGCTTTCACGTACCTCTAACTTTTATTTCCTACATTTGTTATATTTATAAAACATCGGACATGAATCTAAAAAACATATACTTCTCTTGGCTGATTTATTGGGGTAAAATGAAGGGATTATTGAACGGGATAGCGGAAGCGATTATCCTACTCGCCTCCTTAGCCTCTTTCTTCGTATTGATCTACCAATTCGGCTTTGTACAGACACCCGATTCCGTCCATATCCTAGAGCGCTCCCGCCCATTCATCCTGCTAGCTTTTTTCACGGGCATAACACTCCGGTACGTGGTGAGGTTCCAAGAAATCATACAGGAGAAAATGTTGTATCTCGATATCAGCATCTATTTCCTTTTATTCGCCGTATTATCCAGCAAGATATTTTTCAAGGATGCCATAGCGCACTCTTTGCCTTATTTGTCTTTCCTTACGAAACCTCTCTTCGTATATGTCTTATTATTGCTGCTTAGCACGATTCACTTATCCCGGCAGACGTTCACGCTGATGCAGACACGGATCAAGCCCTCGTTGCTTTTCTTGCTCAGTTTCGTGTTCGTGATATTGGTCGGGGCCGGGTTGCTATCGTTGCCGAACGCCACTACGCACCGGATTCCGTTTATCGACGCTTTGTTTATCTCCACGACCTCGGTATGCGTAACCGGACTAACCACCGTCGACGTAGCCACTAGTTTCACGCATATCGGGCATATTATCATCATGATTTTAATACAGATCGGCGGTATCGGGGTCATGACATTTACCTCTTTCTTCGCCCTCTCCTTCATGGGAAAATCCTCTTTTACGAGCAAGATGATGCTGAAAGATATGTTGAACGAGGATCGGACGGGAGGGTTGTTCCGGGTCATCTTAAACATTCTTTTCGTGACCTTGTTTATCGAGGGGATCGGCGCCTATTTTATTTATATGGACGTACGGGGAAGCCTGCCGGGAGGTACGCAGCAGGAATTATTCTACGCAATGTTTCATGCCGTGTCCGCTTTTTGTAACGCAGGGATCTCTACCTTGAGCGGCAATATGTACGATCCGTTAGTGGCGGATAAGTACAACCTCCATTTCTGGATAGCCATGCTGATTATATTCGGAGGCTTGGGCTTCCCGATCGTCTTCAATTACCTGAAACTCTTGCATCACTTGCTGATGAATGGTATCAAGATATTGATCGGTAAGCAAAAGCATTATATCCATACGCCCCGTATTATTAATGTACATACGTACATTGTTGTTATATCTACCTTGATCCTGTTAATTACCGGAACGGCTTTCTACCTCTTTTTCGAGTATGACAATACCTTGGGCGACCTTCCCCTGCGGGGGAAACTGGCAAATGCGTTCTTAGGCGCCGTCACGCCTAGAACGGCAGGATTCAACGTAGCGGATATGGCTACATTGGCCCCTCCGACCTTAATGCTGACGTTGATCCTTATGGTAATCGGAGCCGCCCCTATGTCCACCGGCGGCGGATTGAAAGTGACCACCGTTTTCGTAGCTCTGGTTACGACCTTGAACGCCGCACGTGAGAAAGATAAAGTGGAAGTGAGAAAACGGGAGATCGCCCCATTCGCCATCCGCCGGGCATTCGCTATCATCATGATGTACTTCATGTGGGTGGCGATCGCTACGTGGGTATTATCCTATACGGAAAAAGGGGCGCCGCTGTTCTCCCTATTGTTCGAGGTTGTTTCCGCCTTGAGTACCGTAGGCTTGAGTATCGATTATACCCCTCACCTCACCCCTATCGGGAAAATCATCATTATCAGCACGATGCTGGTCGGACGTATCGGGGTATTGGCCTTCCTCGTAAGTTTCTGCAAGGAATACACGAAAAAGGACTATACATATCCACAAGAAAATATATTAATGTAAAAATAAGATAGCATGAAATATTTAGTAATCGGATTAGGGAATTTAGGACGTGCGATAGCGAAGGACTTGACACGTGTCGGCAATGAGGTGATCGGCGTAGACATGGATCTGCATCGTGTCGATATGCTAAAGAACGACATAGCGGGGGCGATCGCCTTGGACTCCACGGACAAAGAGGCATTGAGCACCCTGCCATTGAGCGAGATGGATGCCATTATCGTAACATTCGGTAAGGATTTCGGGACTTCCGTTCAGACCGTCGCTTTATTGAAGAGTCTGGATGCGGGCAAACTGATCGTGCGGGCGATCTCATCGATCCATGAGACTGTGATCCGTGCGATCGGGGTAAGCGAGATTATCACACCGGAAGAGGATTTCTCTACGATGTATACCTCCCAAGCGTCTTTAGGCGGCCTGTTCCGGCATTGGTATAAAGTAACCGATACGGAACATCTCTATAAGATCAAGACACCGGCCACTCTTGTCGGGCAAACCATCAAGAACATCGATTTCGAGGAGAATTTCGGTATCCATCTGATAGCGATCGAACGCCCTTACGAGAAAAAGAACCTGATCGGGCTCACACAGACAGAATACAAGGTTATCAGCCGCATCACCGAGGAATTGGTGATCGAGGCGGATGATCTACTGATCTTATTCGGGAAGATGGAGCTATTAAATAAAATAGCCAACATCTAAAACAAAACATAGGCAGACGATCACGATATAATCAGCGTCGTCTGCCTACGGCAAATATCAACGAAGCGATCAAGCCCCCGCTATCTCTATCGTATAGGAGGCATCGAAGACCTCTCCCGGTTCCAAATGCCATACCCAATCCCGGTCTTTATACTCACCCGTATAATCCACCCGGTCGCAACGCCCATACCAAGGTTCGATACAGACAAACGGAGCGTTTCTCGTAGGCGGAGACCATAAGCCTACCACCGGAGCCGTAAAGGTGAGCGAAAGGTACGGACGTTTCTCCACATCCAATAAGTCCACCCGCTTAATCTGGCTGTCCTCCAAGATAAACGTATCGATATCGAACGTATGGATATTCAACGGTAGCAAGCCGTCCACATCCAAAGGTACCGGACGAACCACGTCCCCTACGCACCCTTTTTCCACCAGCGCACGGTATACGAGATCTTTTTTCACATCGAAAGCAAAATACCCCCGATCCGGTTGATCCACCTCATAATTCGGGTACAGGAAAGCCGGATGAGCGCCAATCTGGAAATGCATCGTCTGATCTCCCGTATTCTTCACACGCCAAAGCACCTCCACCTTATTGCCCTCCAAACGATACCCGATCTCCAAAAGGAAAGGGAACGGATAGGCTCTCAGCGTGTCCGGGGTACTTTCCAGCGCGAAACGCAACTCGTTCTCCGCCTCATCGATCAACGTAAAATCCATATCCCGTGCAAAGCCGTGCTGCGACAGCGGATACACGGTTCCCTCGTTCCGATACTCGGCCTTCCATACGCTCCCGACGATCGGGAACAATACTGGGGAATGACGTTTCCAGAAAGCGGGGTCCGCTTGCCAAAGATACTCCTTTCCCGTAGCGTTCGCTACGATACTACTCAACTCCGCTCCATGTTCGGAGACACGGATCGTTAGTTCTTGATTTGATACTGTCTTCATTCCTTATGATAAGTTTAGTAATTGTTCGGCGGGAAGTCCCTTGCTTTTCAAGAAACCGTTCAAAGTCCCGAATAATAAGGGCTCTCGCCGGAAATCTTCCAGATAAACCCGTTTCAGGCAGTCTACCGGCATCGATATCGGAACGTATGGGATCAAGTTTCCATGCTCATAACGATAGAGCACCTCATCCGTAGCTTGCAGCGAGGCCAACCGCCATTCCTTATCCCCCACCGAGGAAGGCTGCTTCACCTCCAGACAGGCGTTACACAGCATCGAGAAAAAGCGGGAATCAGGCGTAAAGCCCGTGTGCTCCTCATCAAAAAAGAAGGTATCGTATTCCTTTTCCAATTGTGCCGTAAAATGGTTCAAGATAGGCTCCCTCTCATATTTACAAGACAACAGGGAATAATTCTCGAACAGGCAAAGCTCGCCCAACGACTGATAGTCCAGCTCAAGGAGCAGAGAAGGCTCGGCAGACCGGGCCGGCTCACCGGGTTTCTCATACAAAGGGATCACGTACATGCCTATCTCCGGCCCCACCAGCATCCGGCTGTCCTGTCTGAAAAAGGGCATCGCTTTCTTGCTCTTTTCCACAGGTATCCCTTTGCGTTCCTCATACAAGCCGATAGACTCCCTAAGCAAGGAAAGCCCATACTCGATCTCCTCTTGCGGCACGATATGCATCAACCCCTTCGCCGGAAGCGTGAAAAAGGAATCAGGCCCCGAGGTAGTCCGAAAGCTTTCGACAAAAGCGTTCAATGATACTCTACAATATAAAACCATACAATCTGTTTTTTGCCTCGCAAGGTAGAAAAATATTATCAGAACCGATATGCCTTCCGACAAGAATTTATCTTATTACGCAAGATCACTGCAACCCGGGTTGCAGTAAAAAGCAGTTCTACTTTGTAAAAGGAGTTGACTCGCATATCAAAATAATCATTATCTTTGTTCGGAATAACAAGCGAGTAAAAAAAGACCGTACCGTAAATCAAGTATAAACCAATATAGTATACAATTATGAAACGTCGTGATTTTTTAAAGACCAGTGTCATCGCTAGCGCGGCTCTATCCTTAAATTTTGAAGGTCTGCAAGCGGCCCTTTCCACGAACACCGTAGCCGTAGAGAAGGCTCCCGATATGGTAGCCGTTATGGGTGGAGAGCCGGAGGTGATGCTAGATAAAGCCTTGGAAGCCCTTGGCGGTATCGGAAACTTCGTAAAGAAAGGACAAAAGATCGTGATCAAGCCGAATATCGGTTGGGACCGCTCTCCTGAATTGGCCGGTAATACGAACCCCAAATTAGTGAAAGCCTTGGTCAAGAAATGCTTGGAGGCCGGCGCCTCTAAAGTGACCGTATTCGACCACACCTGCGATAACTGGCAGAAATGCTATGAGACGAGCGGGATCGCAGAGGCCGTAAAAGAGGCCGGAGGTATCATCATGCCTGCCAACGATGAGAAATATTTCAAGGAAGTATCCATCCCGGGTGGCGTGAACCTGAAAAGCGCTAAGATCCATGAGGCCCTGATCGAGGCTGACGCATGGATCAACGTCCCCGTATTGAAGAACCATGGTGGGGCGAAGATGACTTGCGCCATGAAGAACTATATGGGAATCGTATGGGATCGCCGTTTCTTCCATCAAAATGATTTGCAACAATGCATCGCCGATATTTGCACTTGGCAAAAGAAACCGGTATTGAACATCGTGGACGCTTATCGTATCATGCACCAAAACGGCCCGCAAGGAAAGAGCGCAGCCGATGTGGCTACCTTGAAATCCTTGATCGCCTCCACCAATATCGTCGCTATCGACACCGCTGCCCTTCGCCTGTTCAACCAAGTGAAGAAGCTGGATATGGCCGCCGTAGGTCATATCGGTAAAGGCGAGGCTTTAAAGCTGGGTACGACGAATCTGGATAATGTCACGATCAAACGTATTAAGATATAATCGAGGATGAAGAAGCCTAATTACCTAAAAGGATTGCGGGTCGTACTCGCGATCCTCATTTTCGCACCCATACTTTTATTCTTCGTTGATTTCGCCGATGTATTGCCGGACAACCTGCACACGTTGTTGCATCTCCAGATCATGCCCGCTATTTTAGGGGGAATGGCGGGGTTGGTGGTCTTCCAATTCGTATTGGCTTTATTGTTCGGCCGGATCTATTGCTCGGTCATTTGCCCGGCGGGCGTATTGCAAGATATTATCAACCGGGTTTTCTGTATCGGAAAGAAGAAAAAGAAAGGAGTACGCAGGTTCAGCTATCATAAGCCTATGAATATCTTACGGTACTCTATTCTCGGGCTTACATTCGTATTGGCTGTTTTCGGGATGATCGAATTATGTACGTTGCTAGATCCGTACAGTAACTTCGGCCGTATCGCGAGCAACTTGTTCCGTCCGGCCGTCATGTGGGTCAATAACCTGCTGGCCGACGGATTGGCACAGATGGATAACTATACGCTTTATCACGTCACGATCAGCAACGTGACGGTATTCGGCGTGATATCTGCTTTGGTTGCGCTACTCGTATTCATCCTCATGGTCGTATTCCGGGGAAGGTTGTTCTGCAATACGCTTTGCCCGGTAGGAACGCTGTTGAGCCTGATCTCCCGGTATTCGTTTTTCCGGATCTCCTTTGACAAAGAAGCTTGTACGCATTGTGGTAATTGCGAGCATACTTGTAAGGCGGAGGCAATCGACAGCAAGAACCTCACCGTAGATACCTCCCGTTGCGTAGATTGCTTCAACTGCGTATCCTCGTGCGCTAAAGGAGGATTGCAATACCGTTTCAAGCCTTCCTTCAAGAAAGAAGCCGAAACAGCTCGCGTACAAACAGACGTGATCCAACAGGCTACCGCTCCGAACAGCCGCCGTACGTTCCTCACGGCAGGAGCTACCGTAGCGGTCTCCCTCCCGATCGTATCCACCATTGCCCAAGGAATTGAAAAAGGGCATGGCAAAGGGCAACATTCATGCGAGGGGCAAGACGGACACTGTAAAGGACAGCACGGGCAAGATAAGCACGGCAAGAAATGGCTCCCTATCATACCGCCGGGAGCGATCAGCATAGAGCGTTTCAAGGATGTATGTACCGGATGCCAGATTTGCGTGACCCAATGCCCGAGTCATGTACTACGTCCCACGGGATTAGAGTATGGCTTTGATTATATGTTGAAACCCCGTATCGCTTACATCGACAGTTATTGCAATTACGAATGCACGGTCTGCTCGGAGGTTTGCCCCACGCACGCTATAAAGCCGCTTACCAAGGAAGAGAAAGCTACTACGCAAGTGGGCATCGCCACCTTCTTCATCAACCGCTGTATCGTAAAGACGGAGGGGACGGACTGCGGGGCCTGCTCGGAGCACTGCCCTACCCAAGCCGTGCATATGGTTCCTTACGAGGGCACGCTTACCATCCCGCAAGTAAACCCCGATCTTTGCATCGGTTGTGGCGGCTGCGAATCGATCTGTCCCGTACGCCCGATGAGAGCGATCATCATCAAGGCAAACGAAGTACACAAGTTCGTGGAGAAGCCTAAAGAGGAAGAGGTGAAAAAGGTAGAAATAGATGACTTCGGATTCTAAGAGAAAAATGCTACCTTTGTCACAAATTTTTGATACATGACATTTGAATTACAGTATAACGATACGAAATCGAACGCTAGGGCGGGCTTGATTACCACCGATCACGGGGTAATCGAGACGCCTATTTTTATGCCCGTGGGTACGCAAGGTACGGTAAAGGGTGTACATATGACCGAGCTAAAGGAAGATACCAAAGCACAAATCATCTTGGGGAATACGTACCATCTGTATCTTCGTCCCGGTATCCAGATCTTGGAGCAGGCCGGAGGCTTGCATAAGTTTAATACATGGGATCGCCCGATATTGACCGATAGCGGGGGGTTTCAGGTATTCTCCCTTTCCGACAATCGTAAGCTGCATGAAGAGGGAGCCGAGTTCCGCTCGCATCTCGACGGCTCCAAGCATATGTTCACGCCGGAGAAGGTGATGGATATCGAACGCTCTATCGGTGCGGATATCATCATGGCCTTCGATGAGTGTTGCCCGGGAGATGCCGACTACAATTACGCCAAGCAATCACTGGGCCTGACCGAGCGTTGGCTGGATCGTTGTTTCGCCCGCTTCAACAGCACGGAGCCGAAATACGGCTACCGGCAAAGTCTCTTCCCGATCGTACAGGGATGCGTCTATACGGACTTGCGGCAGAGGGCGGCGGAGAACGTGGCCCGAAAAGGCGCCGATGGAAACGCTATCGGGGGACTGGCCGTTGGCGAGCCTACCGATAAGATGTATGAGATGATCGAGGTCGTAAACGAGATCTTGCCGAAAGATAAGCCTCGTTACTTGATGGGCGTAGGTACCCCGATCAATTTACTGGAAGGGATCGAACGAGGCATCGATATGTTCGACTGTATCATGCCGACCCGTAACGGACGCAACGGCCAACTCTTCACCCGCTTCGGTACTATCAATATGCGTAACAAGAAATGGGAGAACGATTTCTCGCCAGTCGATCCGGACGGACATTCCTACGTGGATACCTTATATAGCAAGGCTTATCTGCACCACTTGATCAAGGCGAAAGAAATGCTTGGCTTACAGATCGCTTCTATCCATAACCTCGCTTTCTACCTATGGTTGGTGAAAGAAGCGAGGGCACATATCATCGCTGGCGATTTTACTACATGGAAAAGTGGTATGGTCCGTCAATTAGCGAACCGGTTATAAAAAACGAGACAGATGAAATTTAAACTAAAACGGATCGATTGGTATATCATCAAGCAGTTTCTGGGCACGTACGTGTTCGCTATCGCCTTGATTATCTCTATCTCCGTCGTTTTCGATATAAACGAGAAGATCGATAAGTTCTTGAATCCGGATGTCCCCTTAAAAGCGATCATCGTGGATTATTACTTGAACTTTATCCCCTACTTCGCCAATTTGTTCAGTCCGTTGTTCACATTTATCGCCGTGATCTTCTTCACGTCGAAGCTAGCGGATCGTTCGGAGATCATAGCGATGCTTGCCAGCGGTATGAGTTTCCGTAGGTTAATGCTTCCTTACGCAGTCTCGGCTACGATTATCGCTATCGTGACGTTTATCCTAAACGCTTACATCATTCCCCCGGCGAATGAGACTCGTATCGATTTCCAGAACAAGTATATCCGCAACAAGAAGGTGGACTACGTAAAGAACGCCCAATTGGAGATCGAGCCGGGTATTATCGCTTATTTCGATAGCTATGACGCTCGCTCGAACATGGGATACCGTTTCTCTCTGGAGCATTTCGAGGATAAGAAATTGATCTCCCGTCTGACCGCCAAGTCAATCAAATACGACTCGCTTTATCAATGGACCGTTATCGATTATATGATCCGTGATTTCGATGGCATGCGGGAACATATTTCCCAAGGCTCCCGTAAGGATACGACCTTGACCATCGTGCCCTCGGACTTCCTGATTTCCGTGAATGATTGCGAGACGATGACAACGCCCGAGCTAAATACGTATATCAACCGACAGAAAAAAAGAGGTATCGGGAATATACAGACCTTCCAGATCGAGTATCATAAGCGCTTCGCCACGATCATGGCGGCGTTTATCTTGACTTCTATCGGAGCGTCGTTGTCTTCCCGGAAAATAAAGGGAGGTATGGGTATGAATATTGGTATCGGATTGGCGTTGAGTTTTTCTTACATCCTGTTTATGACGGTTACTTCCACCTTCGCTATTAATGGTTATGTGAGTCCTGCCGTAGCGGCCTGGATACCGAATATAGTTTATACATTTATAGCGATATTCTTATATCAGAAAGCACCAAGGTAATTGATTAACTCCTATATTGGTATAACTCTGCCAAATTTCATCCAGTTGTAGAGACGGGGTGTGCCCCGTCTCTACAACCTAGGATTTTCAATTATTTCGTGAAATTAAGTCCAAACTCTAACGTTTTTGCGTTCGGAAGTAGTTGCAATACCATATCTACCATTTGCTGATAATTCTCCGGAACCATCGGTTTCAAGATAGGAGCTATCATGGTCAAAACCGGTACGATTAAATCCTTATCCGCATAAAAAGTAGCCTCACTTCCATCCACCTTCATGTTAAGAGGTAGACCATAATAACCTCCTAAATCAACCAAAAGCTTCATGATCTCGTCAATAGAGATACCAGCGGCCTCCAATTTGTCACCAGCAGCCTGTTGTAATAAAGTAGTCAAGACTGTCACATAATTTTTATCCACAGCCACCATAAATTTCCCGTCTACCACACAATATTGGATACTTGCCATTTTCGTGATCTCACCGATTCCTTTATCCTCAGAAGCCCCTATAGGTCTCCAAGAAACATCGAAGATTCCATCTTCCGGTAAGTTAACATTTACAACGCTTACTTTGCCCCAAATCAAGTTACCGATAGCAGGTTTTATCATAGGCACGAGATTATCGATCGTAGAATTCCCGGTAACTATATTCGCATAAATAGCTCCCGCACCCGCTTTCAAGCTCCAATTACCTACGATAGAAGAAGTTAATTTACGAGTATAAACAACAGAAGCTACGCCCCCTTTCACCGTACCATTTACCGATACCACGCAATCGCCAACCGTACTCTCGCCGGTAAACGTATAAGTGCCGTCCGCTTCCTTCAACGCAGCATCGATAGCGACCGACTTATTTTCGGGGATGATATTGTTCAAGGTTACGGATGCCTTCTCCGCAGAGGAAGCGGCAATCACGACCGATTTACCGTCAACAGGGATTGTCACTTCACCCATTACCAGATTAACGCTCTTACCCTCGTACGTTTTCGACAGATCTTGCCAGTTACCGGAAGAACTTGAATCGTCATCATCACCACATGCCGTAAAAAAACCCATCGTGCAAATCACGGCAAATACATACAACAAACTCTTTCTCATGACTCTTGTTTTAAATTTAACATAAATAGCTATTAATATTATCACAAATATATCCATTCCAACTTCCACTAACAACAATAATTTAATATCAGATGTTCGATTCCTGTGTTTAGATCAAAAATTCACTACTTTTGTCGTATCAAATACTTAAAAACAATCTATCATGAAGAAAGTGTTTATCTCAATGGCCTGCGTATTAATCGCTCTATCCGGTTGCACGAATGGAGGAAGCAATAAAGAATCCATGGAAGTCGTACTGAATATCAAACGGAAAGTAAAACCCGAATGTGTCTCCGCCTTAAAGGAATCATTCTTGAAATGCAAGGAAAGCACGTTGCTAGAACCGGGATGTATCGACTACGGCATGTACCAGTCCCTCACCGATAGCACCGAATTCTTTATCGCCGAAACTTGGAAAAACGACGGGGAATTACAAAAGCACGGCGAAACCGCCCATCTTAAACAACATCTGAATGAGATCAAAGATATGGGAGACCCTTCCTATAAAGGTAGTTTCCGGAAGATTTATGTCTGCCCGAGTGTAAATGACTAATCATTAAGAATTGAAGATTAAAAATCAAGCTTCACATAAGCGTTTATTTTCAATCTTCAATTCCCTATATTTAATTACAAAAGATCTGACGCTAACTCAGATAACTCGCTTCGCTCGCCTTTTATCAAGTTGATATGGGCGAACAAGTCCTGTCCTTTCATCTTGTCGATCATATAGGCCAAGCCATTACTTTGGGCGTCTAGATATGGGGAGTCAATCTGTTGGATATCTCCCGTGAAGACCATCTTCGTTCCCTCTCCCGCACGGGTGATAATCGTCTTGATCTCATGCGGCGTGAGGTTCTGGGCCTCATCGATGATACAATAAGTCTCGGACAAGCTACGACCCCGGATAAAGGCCAACGCCTCGATCACCAACTGGTTGTTCTTCTGCATATCGTCGATCTTACGGACATCGGGATTACCCGGGGCAAACTGAGTCTTGATCACGTTCAGGTTATCGAATAGAGGTTGCATATAAGGAGCGACCTTTTGCTTCTCGTCACCCGGAAGGAAACCGAGATCCTTATTCGCCAAAGCGACGATCGGACGGGCCAAAAGTATCTGTTTATACGTGCCGGCTTGTTTCAAGGCAGAGGCCAACGCCAACAACGTCTTTCCGGTACCGGCCTTTCCGGTCAGCCCCACCAGCTTGATATTCGGATCGTTCAACACCTCGAAAGCGAAACTCTGCTCGGCATTACGGGGCTGGATACCAAAGTTCGTGCCTTTATCCACCTTCTTGATCTTATCCGTAAACGGATTGTAGCGAGCCAATACACTATTACGTACGCTTTTCAAGATAAAGCATTCGTTCGGGTCGAGCTTAGACTTGATATCCAACGAATCTGCGTCCACGCCTTCCGGAGAGCTGTAGATCTTGTCGATCAAATCGGGGTCTATATTCTCATAGGTCTCTTGCGCACGCTCGAAAATATCTACATTCACGACCTTATCCGTGATATAATCCTCAACGGGAATACCCAAAGAACGAGCCTTCATACGAAGGTTCACATCCTTGCTGACCAAGGTTGTCTTGATCTTCGGATTCTTCTCGGCAATCGTCAACGCACAAGACAAGATACGGTGATCTGGCGTTTTATCCGGAAAAGAATGCGCTATTTTCTCCTGGTACTTATCACCGGTCACGATATAAAGTGTACCTTTTCCCGGTCCTAGTGAGGCGCCTTTCAAGAACAGGTCATTACTGGTCAATAAGTCTAGCTCCCGAACAAACTCACGGGCATTATAATTGATCTGCTCACTCCCCTTCTTGAACTTGTCCAACTCTTCTAATACCACGATGGGTAGATAGATATCATTTTCCTGAAAGTTCTCGATGCACTTATAGTCATGTAATATGACATTCGTGTCCAACACAAAATTCTTCTTTGCTCCCATGGCCTTTCGATTTAATGATTATTGCTTCTAATATAAGAACAATTCTGACACGTTGATAGTTCAGGCCTGCTAAAATTAGTTACACACACCAATAATTTCGTCATATTGACCAATTCAAGGAAAAATATGTATCTTTACGAGGATTAAAAAATAGAGGAGGATAACGTCATGTTCACAAATTTCAATTTCCAACAAATACTTAGCGCATTCATCGTATTATTCGCTGTTATCGATATAATCGGAGCTATTCCCATCATCATAGACCTAAAGGATAAAGGCAAGGATGTCAATGCGTTGAAGGCAACCCTAATCTCCTTTCTATTGTTATTAGGGTTCTTCTACGCCGGGGATATATTACTCAGGCTTTTCCATGTGGACATCGAGTCGTTTGCCGTGGCCGGCGCTTTTGTGATCTTCCTCCTATCTTTAGAGATGATTCTCGACATAGAGATTTTCAAGAATCAAGGGCCAATCAAGGAGGCTACGTTGGTGCCGCTGGTATTCCCGTTGCTAGCCGGAGCAGGATCATTCACCACTTTGTTGTCGCTCCGTGCGGAATATGCCAGCGTGAATATTATCGTAGCCTTGGTACTGAATATGCTATGGGTCTACTTTGTTGTCCGCATGACACGCAAGGTAGAGAAAGTCTTGGGGAAAGGCGGCATATACCTGATCCGTAAATTCTTCGGTATCATCCTGCTGGCGATCTCCGTCAAGCTATTCATGAGCAATATCACCCTGCTAATGGAACAGATAGAAGCGAGTACGAAAGCAATATAGGATTTCCTTTAGAAGAGCATCCAGTTTCATCCTATTGAAACAAAGAGTTCATTAGGATGAAACTACAAGGCATCTATTATTTTCCGAAACGGGATGTGTCTATCGAATCATGTTCCCTCTCCTTGTAACCACCAAACTTCCAGACAAAAGATAATTTCAGACATCTCTCATCATTCAATTTCCTCATCCGGCTCCATTGATTGCCTTGGTTTATCTTGATGGTACGTGGAATGCTGCTGGCGAAAATATCGTCTCCTTTAAGTGTCAAGCTGGCACGGTCATTCAAGAAAGTCCATTTTAATCCAGCGGATATCTCATACATGGAACCCAAGTCGTATATACCTTGGATGGCACCGGGAGTCACGTATTGGCCGTCTATCGTCATTTTTAAATTCGGTTTATCACATAGGTTAAATGTGTTACTCATATGCGCTAATCCTAGATAAGCCTCACGGTTATATGAGATGCCGTGGAAGTTATCATTCTTTTCTTGCATCCTCCAACCTCGCAGTGTGATGCGGCTATTCCAAAAACGACCCACATTAAAAGGAATGATCACCGCCAATCCCGTTTCCAGACTATAATCCATATTCTCGAAACGAAAAACGGTCTTCAGTTCCGTATCGCTTTGATAAGGAAGTTGGGCGAAATAATCCGGCGTGTATTCACAGAACGCTACCAGCATATACTTTTGGCGGAAGATATAGACCATCTGCCCCTCATACGTGCGATAAGGTTTCAACAAGGGATTTCCCGCCACCTCCGAGTAAGAGTTTAGAGGCGTTACTTGCGGGGAGACTTGCCAATAACCGGGGTAGGTCTTATCGCTACTTATATCGAACTGTAAAATATGGCGGGGAGAAAACGTATAGCTCAGGGATACGGTAGGAAACAACGCCCCCTCATTCCATAGGTTCATATTTTCCCGGCTAGAGGTGTAGTCAGACTTAAAATACTCCCCTTTCAGCCCAACCGTAGCAGAGAAACGCTCTCCGAAGCTTTTCGATACCTCTGCGAAAATATCAGCGATGTATTCCTTTTGTGTATTATCCTCCAACGCTTCCTCGTCCATCTCATAGCCAGCACCTTGCTCATATAAATACTCCGAATAGTTTTTCGACGAGGCGTAACCTCCATGCACGCCGTAATTCAATCCCCACCCGGAAGCGAAACTATGTGTCTTATTTAGGAATACGGACCAGCGGGATACATCCTGTCTCGTATTATTTATCATATCAGTCCGGGAACCATTCGTATTCGTATCATGGTAATCAAGTACCGAGGGCGAATGATAACGAGTAAAATCCGCTCCTGCCGATATCCCGGCATGTCCGTCATACTGTAAACGTATATTATGGATAGCGGAGTGCCCGTCGTCACGGACCAAGCTCGTACTCTCACTTTTATTTTCCGGCTTCGACAGATCCAGATATGAGGTAAAGGCATCACGGTCCGATAAGACTTTATCTCCCTTCAGATAATATGCCAAAGAGAGTTTATCCTCATTCGCGAACGTATAATCCATTCCCAGACGAACCGTTCCTCTATTTACATGGACAAGGGCCCGATTATGTTGGCTTATTTCCGTCATACCACTATTTAATGTATGGCGGGCCAACATATCCTCCCCCATCACATCCCGTCTCTTATTACCATTCAACAGGAAATCTAAGCTAAAGCCCTTATTCGTATAAAGTAAATTCACATGCGCATCTCCCCCCGCATGGCGATATTGGGTGTAATCCACACCCGTTTCACCTTGCCAAGAAGGAGTCTCGGACTCATTCTTACTTAATACGACATTGAGTAACGCCCCCTTGACATTATATTTAGCTGGAGCGTTATACATCACCTCAGCCTTTTCGACCCTTGAGGCTGGCATAGTTTTCAGTAACTGGATTAATTGATCTGCCGACATTGTCGTCAACTGCCCATTCAAGATTATATTCAAACGACTGGCCCCTACCAGTTCCAGATTATCATTCCGCTCGATAAGCCCCGGTAAGTCCTTGATGATCTCAAAAGCGTTCGTGGCAGTCTTATCCTTCATCAGTTGAGGGATATCATAGGTCAGCTTGCCTCCCTCCAGTTTCACTTGCGGGCGTTCTCCCTTTACGGTAATCTCGGCTAACTGATAATCTTTCTCCTCCAGCACCACCGTACCTACGTTGGCGGTAGTTATCTTTTTCCCTATCGTATTATATAAGATGTGCTGGAAAATAAGTCGATACGACTGGTCTAGCGGATGATTCAATCGAAAATCCCCAAGCGTATCGGTAACCACGGCATCCACATATACAGAGTCAAGGGTCTGTAAAATCACCGCCACTCCATCTATCGGTTGTTCCTTGCCATCCATCACTTTTCCGGAAATACCTTGTGCCATAATCTCACCGAGACTCATCAGCAAGCATAAAATCATGTAGTAAATAGTACGTTTCATATCGGTTTGTTTTTATCATTTTTCGTTCATACAAAAGAAACGTATTCTTAAAAGAAACTATGTTACCACTCACTTACGAAGTCTTACCTTGTCTTATCAGGAATGTTATTTAGTCTTATCGCCAATTATCAAACCCAACAAAGAGGAACAAGATAATCTGGAAAACACCTTCAGAAAAGTAGTATGAATGGTATCCTTTGTGCTAAATCTCACCTAAGGGAATTGCAGGAAAAAGGTTTCGAGGCCGCCGTACTCTTTGATGCGAAAACGTAAACTGAACATTAAGAGGTTCTAACTGTTGATATATCAATCAAATATTTGAAGATAACCTATTAAAAGTTGAAAATCATGTGTACAAGAGTAGTTTATTCGGGAACAAACGGGATGGTAGCGACTGGTCGCACGATGGACTGGAAGACCGATATGCATAGTAACCTATGGGTGTTTCCTAGGGGGATGGAGAGAAACGGGGAGACAGGAAAGGATTCTTTAAAGTGGAAATCCAAATACGGCAGCATCATCACCTCCGCTTTCGAGATAGCCAGTACGGACGGAATGAACGAGAAAGGTTTGGTAGCTAATTTGCTCTGGTTACCCGAAGCCCAATATCCGGCCAGAGATAAGAATAAGCCGGGCCTTGCCATAACGATATGGGTACAATATATGTTGGATAATTTCGCTACGGTGGAAGAAGCGGTCTCTTTTATCAACGAAGATACGTTTCAAGTAGTATCGGATAAGATGCCGGACGGTTCCCGCTTGGCGACCTTACATTTATCGATTTCCGACGCAACCGGTGATTGCGCTATCTTCGAATACATAGGAGGTAAACTGACCGTTTATCACAGTAAGGAATACAAGGTGATGACTAACTCCCCTACTTATAATAAACAGTTGGCTCTTTGTGAATATTGGAAATCGATCGGAGGGCTGAGTTTCCTTCCGGGTACCAACCGTGCATCCGACCGTTTTGCCAGAGCTAGTTTTTATATAGATGCCGTACTTAAGACGGACGATGAGAAGATAGCTATCGCCTGTGTATTCAGCGTGATCCGTAACGCCTCTGTCCCTTATGGCATATCGACTCCCGAGAGTCCGGAGATATCCACCACGCAATGGAGAACGGTATCCGAAAGCAAGAACCTGATTTATTTCTTTGAGTCGAGCCTGACCCCGAACACTTTCTGGGTACGACTGAGAGACATGGACTTATCGGAGGGTGCGCCGGTACTTAAACTATCCATCGCCAACGGTGAGACCTATCATGGCAACACTTCAAAAGACTTTAAGCCGGCGCAACCATTCAAGTTTATGGGTGTAAAGGATCTTATTTAGTCTTGGCTAACTATTTTTTGGGATAATATGTTCCATATTTCCTTTTACAACATTTGAGTTTCAATTAATATTTATATTTGACGTCAAAAATCTTACAATATGGATAAACAGTTCCTCTGCCTTGATTCACCTACAGACTTTATGGTTGGTAAATACATATCCGCCGATGAACTCAAGGAGTTTATAAATATTCCTTGTAAGATAAAAGCCGGGGTCTTTATCCTTTGCATGGAAGGGCAAATACGCTCAACTATCAATATGTCAGAATTGACCACCTCGAAACTCAATGTTGTAACGCTATTGCCCAATAGTCGCATACAAATACATGAGATATCCCCCGACATCTTGATCTATTTCATAGCGTTCTCTTTCGATTTTATGTGTTACGCAAATTTTATCAAGAGCACGATGGGTTATCTACTTATGATTTACAGGTATCCGATTATAAAAATATCCCAAAACAGGGCCAACCTGATCACGAACTTCTACGAGCTTCTCTATCAATATGCCGTATATCCCGATATCTTGAACAATAAAGAGATGATAAAGGCCATTTTCATGATGTGTAGTCAAGGTATCGCAGAAATATACAGTAAAAATTACCCATTAGAGAAACAGGAACTTACACGTCCGTTACAAATCTATCAAGAGTTCCTAAATATGGTATTAAGATACTATACAAAAGAGCATAACGTATCGTTTTATGCCGAGAAGTTGGGCCTCACGTTCTCCTATTTCTCGACATCCATCAAAAAAGCGATCGGCGAGACTCCCCAAGAGATCCTCACGCAAACAATAATCATAGACGCTAAGACACAGTTAAAAGGGACTAACCAAGAAATCAAAAACATAGCGATGGACCTCGGCTTTAATAATCTATCGTTCTTTAATAAGTTCTTCCGTCGAAATGTAGGCATGACTCCACAAGAATACAGGGGTAAATCGTATACCTATTCTTGTTACCAGAAAACATCCGACTAGCCGAAAGCAAAAACGGAACATATTATCAAAAAGAAGAATTTCAAGGGTACCTTTTATAATTTTTACTTTTGTAGAATAATATAAAAAGACATACGATGGAAGGGCGAGAGACGGATCTAGAATACAACTTATTGATGGGGCTTACGGGAGCTAGCGTCAGCAAACATTTATTGGATGAGCATTTCACACTTTTATGGGCAAATGACTTCTATTACGATATGATAGGTTACCCCAAAGAAGAATATGAAGCTCTTTTCCACAATAAACCCGATTTGTATTTTAAAGGTTATGATGAAGCTTGGAATATATTATCCAAGAATGTTTACGAGACGATAGCTAATAAAGCCAGCGGTTACGAAACCGTTATCCAGATGCCAACGAGAAAAGGGAAAAGATGGACTAAAATCACCTCAACGTTTACCGACCAACTACAAGACGGCATCCCTATCTCCTATACGGTAATGACCGATGTAGAGGACGTAATGCGAAGGCGGATCGAGCAAACGATCACTTATGATAATATCCCCGGCTTCATATCCAAGCATAAGGTACATAAAGACGGCAGTTTTACATTGCTGGAGGCAAATGATAAATATATGGACTTCTCTGGTATCGATAAAAATTCTTTTTTATCTTTCAGTCCTTTCTCCCGTTTAGATGAAACAAGCCGTAATACGATGAACGCACATATCCCCTGTATGCTAAAAGGGGAACCTGTACATTTCGTTATCCAGTCGAAAGACAAAAACGGCAACGGCGCTTGGCTACAGTTGAACGGGGAATGTATCGGCTGGGAAGGTGACGAGCCTATCTATCTTATCGTTTACATCAATATCACCGACATTACCGAACAGAGGGAGTTGCAAAAGAAACTGGAGAAACAGTCAAAGCAACTTAAAGAAGCACTAAAGTCGGCGGAACAAGCCAACCAAGCCAAATCTGATTTTCTCGCCCGCATGAGCCACGATATCCGTACACCCATGAACGCCATCATGGGAATGGCGACTATAGCCAAAGCCCATGTAGATGAACGTGAAAGAATATTAGATTGTATGGAAAAAATCAATGGAGCCTCTAAATTATTATTGAGTCTGATTAATGAGGTTCTCGATATGTCCAAGATCGAAAGTGGCAGGTTAATTCTTTCGGAGGATGAGTTCAATGTGGGTGAGCTCTTGCAAGACTTGGTCGTTATGATGCAACCGGAGATCAAAAACAAACAACAAACTTTAAATATACACGTCAAGAACCTTAGGCATGAGAATGTAAAAGGCGATACGCAGCGTATCAAACAGGTATTGATGAATATCCTCTCGAACGCAATTAAGTATACGCCGGAGAATGGGCGAATCACGATAGAAATCTACGAGAAGGACCCTCATAACGGCATCGGAAATTATCAATTCGTGTTTGAGGATAACGGAAGAGGTATGAAACCGGAGTTTCTGGATAAGATTTTCGAGCCTTTCGAGCGTGCGAGCGATGATGAGATCAAGAGGATACAAGGCACTGGCCTCGGGATGTCGATCAGCCATAAGATCATTCAGATGATGGGAGGAGATATCAAGGTGGAGAGTGAATATGGCAAAGGTTCCCGCTTCACCATTGACATGCCATTGGTTTGTCGGGATCAGAAGCCCGATGATAAGATAGAGGTAGAAGGTTTAGAGGTTCTTGTGGTAGATGATGATAAGATCGCTTGTCTAAACACGTCTAGCTGTTTGCGAGAGATCGGGATAAACAGTGAATGCGTATATTCAGGTAGCGAAGCTATAGAAAAAGTACGACAGCATCATTTAGCGGAGAAAGAGTATTTCGCCGTGATCATTGACTTGAAGATGCCTCAAATGAACGGCATTGAAACAACCCGGCAAATCAGACGTTTCGTGGGAGCGGACGTACCGATCATCATTCTCTCCGCATACGATCTTGAGGAATATGAGGCAGAGGCTAAGGAGGTTAAGGCCAATGGATTCATCACCAAGCCTCTCTATAAGTCCAAGCTACTCCAAGTATTGAGATCTTTCCTTGACGAAGGAGACCAGCCGGAACCGATCCGCCCATTCAAGTTATCAAACGTCGATTATTCCGGCAAGCGCATCTTGCTGGTGGAGGATAACGAGTTAAATCGTGAGATCGCCGTAGAGATCATCGGCAGCACCGGTATCACTATCGATACGGCGATAAATGGGCTCGACGCCGTACATAAAGTCGCCCAATCGGAAGAAGGATTTTACCAGATAATACTGATGGATATCCAGATGCCTATCATGGACGGTTATGAGGCGACCCGGCAGATTCGTTCCCTCCAACGAAGGGATATCGCACATATGCCAATTATAGCCATGACCGCCAACGCTTTTTCCGAAGACGTGACAAACGCTATCAAAGCGGGCATGAATTATCATTTGGCTAAACCGATTGATATTGGGGCGTTGATGGGCATCCTTAGTAAATATTTACAAGCGCCCGCATAAAGTTTATCTTGCGTATTAAAAGTTCATGTAATAAAATTGTCTATTTTTAGCGATCAATTCGATTATAAGCATAAAGAGACTTCATGAACATCAGACTTCGTTTTAAGTTAATCGCTTTGTTGATCGTCCTATCGCTGGCCGGGCTTTTGGTTTTCCAAGGATACTGGCTGAAAGGTTTATATGATACATTATATAAACAGATGGAGATCAATATAGAGGAAGCGATGAAGATCGCCGACTATAAGGAGTTGTTCCTGCGCATCCGATCTATCAAAAAAGAACAGGGAGCGCTGGGACCTCAAACCCAAGATGTGTACTTCAGCTCAGAGCTAGATCCGTCTAATAAGCAGAAGATGGACGCAAAAGCTTCGATCCATCCGCAGAAAGAAGATCCTGACCTTAACCGGGAAGATATCTTCAAGACGGCAAATCCCGACTCACACATGAAACTACATATCGATTACGGGGATGAGGAAGACTTTAGCTCGATAGACTCTACCCTAACGGATTACCTATATGTAATCGGCGAGGTGGAGGACATGGTGCAGCAAGCGATGCATGCGAATATAGATTCTATAAAACCAATTGATTTCAAGACCTACAACAAATTATTAACCTCGGAACTGGAGGCAAGAAATATCGTAACGGAACATGAGCTGGTAACGATTTATAAACCAAACAACGGGGACGAGAAGGGTTGGATGCATCTGGACAAGCCGGAACGATTCACTACGTGGAAAAACCCCGTGCATTTCGATTACCCGCTCCATAACGAGAGCACGTTACAATATCGCCTGTTCCTCAAATCGCCGGCCAGCGTGATACTCACCCAGATGAAAGGCATCCTGATCTCCTCCTTCCTATTACTTTTGCTGATCATTTGCGCTTTCATATACTTACTCCGCACCATCTTAAAGCAAAAGACCGTGGAAGAATTGAAGACCGATTTCACCAACAATATGACGCATGAGCTGAAAACCCCGATCAGCGTCAGCTATGCCGCCGTAGACGCATTATTGAACTTTAGCGATCCCGTCAACGAGAAACAGAAGAAATACCTGACGATCGTTAAAGACCAACTTATCCATCTTACCGGATTGGTGGAACAAATTTTGACACTCGCCGTAGAGAACCGCAGTACCTTCCGCTTGCGCCCCGAAACCATCTCATTAAACGAGTTGGTGAACTCCCTCATCGAGCAATACAAACTGAAAGCGAGCAAACCCGTGGAGTTTACTTGCTCCATCCCCGAGGATATAGAATTGGTGGCCGATCGTACCCACCTATATAATATGTTGAGCAACCTTATCGATAACGCGATCAAATACGCCGACAAGGAACCTTGCCGCATCGAAGCGACAGCCCGGCAAGACGATCACGAAACGACAATCTCCATAACCGATAACGGCCCGGGTATCAGCGAAGCCAACCAGCGGCAGATATTCGACAAGTTCTTCCGGGTTCCCAGCGGGAATATCCACAACGTGAAAGGTTATGGCCTAGGATTATATTACGTAAAAGACATGATGGGTAAACATGGAGGAACAGCCCGTGTGGAAAGCGTCCCCGGCAAAGGCTCCACCTTTACCCTGCATTTTAAATAATAATCCGAAAATCAAGTATCAAATATGGAAAAGATAAAAGTACTACTAGTAGAAGACGAGCCTACATTGGCCATGATCATCAAGGATACGCTGGATGGGAACGAGTTCGATATCACCCTAGCTGCGAATGGCGAGGAGGGCCTCTCCCGTTACGCGGAGATCAAGCCGGATATTATCGTAGCGGATATCATGATGCCTAAGATGGATGGTTTCACGATGGTCAAGTTGATCCGTAAGACGGATACGCATACCCCTGTCCTATTCCTATCGGCCCGTTCCGCGGCCAACGACGTGGTAGAGGGCTTCGAGCTGGGCGGCAACGATTACTTGAAAAAGCCTTTCGGCATGGCGGAATTGATCGTGCGCATCAAGGCGTTACTGCATAAGGTGTCCGTCCAAAGACCGGAAGCCACCTCTTTCCGTATCGGGCTTTATACGTTCGATTCCATCACGCAGACATTGGTCTACCGGGGAGAGAAACAACTCCTCAGTAACCGGGAATCCGAGATATTGAAGCGCCTTTGCGACAATAAGGACCAAGTATTACCGATGAAAGAGATCTTGATAGACCTTTGGGGGGATGATTCTTTCTTCAACGCACGCAGCCTGCATGTCTTTATCACCAAGCTACGTCATAAGTTATCGAAAGACGAGTCTATCAAGATTTTGAATATCCGGGGAATCGGATATAAGCTGATCATTGATTGAATTGCTTCAATGCCTGTGCCATCTGGTCCGGGCATGAAGTTCCCCTTCCATGACAATCGATGCCAGACAAACGGCCGATAGCGTCTTCGATGCGCATACCTTTCAATAAGGCGCACATGCCTTGCCCGTTACCGTGGCAACCTCCTACAATCTGCACATTCTCGATCACGCCATCCTTCGCGTCGATCACCATCAACTTAGAACAAACACCTCCTTGAGGCGTATAGGTTATACGTCGTGTTTCCATTTTCTTTTTCTCTCCTTTTTATAAACGAGTCGCAAAGGTATAAATAAAATTAACTACATTTGTAGCATCTAATTTACAAAAACATGACATACGAGGAAACGCTACACTATCTATATACCAGCATCCCGGTCTTCCAACATAGCGGAGCTTCCGCTTACAAACCCGGTCTTGGTACAAGTATCGCCCTAGATGATTATCTGGGAAATCCGCATAAAGCCTATAAGACCATCCATGTAGCCGGGACAAACGGCAAAGGCTCGGTCAGCCATCTATTGGCGGCCATTCTCCGGCAATCCGGTTTCAAGGTCGGGCTTTATACCTCTCCCCACTTAGTGGACTTCCGGGAACGCATCCGGGTGAACGGGAAAAAGATCTCCCAAGATTACGTGGTCGATTTCGTCGAGCGTCATCGTTCTTTCTTCGAGCCTCTCCATCCTTCTTTCTTCGAGCTGACGTCCAGTATGGCTTTTGAGTATTTCCGCGACCAGCAGGTAGATTACGCAGTTATCGAGGTCGGGCTTGGCGGTCGTTTGGACAGTACGAACATTATCACTCCGATCTTGAGTATTATCACGAATATCAGTCTGGATCATACGCAATTCTTGGGAGATACGGAGGAGAAGATAGCGGCGGAGAAAGCCGGCATTATCAAGAAAGGCGTACCGGCACTTCTTGGGGAAGCCGAGAAACAATCGGTTTACGACGTTTTCAAAAACAAGGCGGAAGAAGTTGGCGCACCTTTCTACTACGCCCAACGAATGGACATGGTAAAAGACGAGTGCAGGCTGACGGTCGGTGGCAAATGGTTCTTCCCTTCCGTTGAATATGGAGAAATCCAAGGAGAACTTGGCGGTGAGGTGCAGGTAAGAAATACTGTCACCGTATTATCCGCCATCCATATATTACGAACGGAATTGGGTGTAGATATCATCCCGGAAGCGGTACACGAGGGTTTCGCCCACGTAACGAAACTGACGGGATTGATGGGACGTTGGCAAACCTTGCGATCCAAACCGACCGTCATTTGCGACACGGGGCATAATGTAGGAGGCTGGGAGCATCTAGCGGAGCATCTGAAAGTCTTGCGTCAATATTGCGGGCAAATCTATATGATCGTCGGCATGGTAAACGACAAGGATATCGATGGCGTATTATCCTTGATGCCGCAAGACGCTTTTTATTTCTTCACGCAAGCCTCCGTGGAGAGAGCGATGCCCGTAGAGGATTTCGCCGTGAAAGCCATGCGTCACGGACTGTCCGGTACCCTTTGCGATACGGTGCAAGACGCTGTCGAGAAAGCGTTAAGAAGGGCTCGTGAGAACGACCTGATCTTTATCGGAGGCAGTACGTTTATCGTAGCGGACGCTCTCCCCTTGTTCATGAAAGAAGACGAATACAAATAATATAACTCTATAAAACAAATATCATGATAGAAAAAATTCATCAGAAACTAAGCGACTCGAAAGTCGCACGCTGGAGTGTACTCGCTTTGGCGGCATTCACGATGCTTTGCGGATACTTCCTTACGGATGTAATGGCTCCGCTTAAACCGATGTTGGAAGAACAGCTAAGCTGGACGAGTACGGAATATGGTTGGTTCACCAGCGCTTACGGCTGGTTCAACGTATTTCTCTTCATGTTGATCATTGGTGGTATCGTTCTGGATAAGATGGGTGTCCGTTTCACGGGTGTCGCTTCCTGTATCTTGATGATTATCGGTTGTTCCATTAAATATTACGCCATCTCGGATGCGTTTACGATGGAAGGAGAGCTTTTCGGATGGAAAGCGCAAGTGATGGTGGCCGCCCTCGGATACGCGATCTTCGGTGTCGGCGTGGAGACCGCCGGTATCACGGTATCTAAGATTATCGTACGGTGGTTCAAGGGAAAAGAGATGGCGTTGGCTATGGGCTTGGAGATGGCTACGGCTCGTTTGGGTACGGCCTTGGCTTTATCTATCACGGTTCCCGCCGCCAAGTACTTCGGTAGCATCTCCGCTCCTATCTTGCTTTGTCTTTGTATGTTGTGTATCGGTTTGATCGCCTTCCTCGTATTTTGCGTGATGGATCGCAAGCTGGACGCTTCGATGGACGCTATCGAGCAAGCCGAGGAGGAAGAGCCTTTCCGTTTGAAAGATATCTTATTGATCGTTACTAATAAGGGTTTCTGGTTGATCGCTCTGCTTTGCGTATTATTCTATTCGGCCGTATTCCCCTTCTTGAAATACGCTACGGACTTGATGGTCAATAAATATAACGTAGATCCGGAGTTGGCGGGAAACATTCCGGCTATCTTACCTTTCGGCACGATTCTTCTGACTCCGTTCTTCGGTAACTTATACGACCGCAAGGGTAAAGGGGCGACGATCATGATCTTTGGCGCCTTGATGTTGATCGGCGTGCATTTATTATTCACGCTTCCGATCTTGAATCAGTGGTGGTTCGCCACGATCGTGATGATCGTATTGGGTATCGCTTTCTCCTTGGTCCCATCGGCGATGTGGCCATCTGTTCCGAAGATTATCCCGGAGAAGCAATTAGGCACGGCTTATGCCTTGATTTTCTGGGTACAGAATATCGGTCTGAGTATGGTTCCCTTATTAATCGGCTGGATATTGGATACGTATTGCAAGATCGACAATGGTACGGGCAAACCGGCTTACGACTATACGATACCGATGGCAGTCTTCACCTGCTTCGGTGTACTCGCCCTCTTCATCGCCTTGATGTTGAAACGTGAGGACCGGATCAAAGGCTACGGCCTTGAATTGCCGAACATCCAAAAGGACGCCGATAAAGCCGAGGCCGAGATAATCGCTAAAGAGATGATCGCGGAGCCTTAATAAAGCTCATAACCCTAAATAAATGGAAGGCGCTGTAAACCAAGTTTACAGCGTCTTTCTTTTTGATGACTGAAAACCATCGTCATTGGAACACACAAAAAGTTCGTTTGAAAAAGAGAAGTAGCGAAACAACTACAATATGCCTTATTCATAAAATCTTTTTTAGCGGTAATATTAATAAAAAACACCCTTGATTTTCGGAACGGCATATTGAAATGTGGCATTTATCCGTGGTCCAGCCATCCAAAAGGAAATCATATGTATAGGTCTTAACGCAGTGGCTCATATATTTCATTAGATCCTTATTATCAGTTAAGAATAGATATACAGCTTCACAAATATCGTTTTGATTAAAAAAGCAAGTGAGCGTGGAGGTTTTGAACACGACTTCCAATGTAATCTGGCTTACGTCATTCCACGTATAAGTGATCATACATAAATCCAGATCCTTCAATAACATCTGCGCTTTCCTTACCGGCAAACCAATTACTTGATGGGATAAGCTTATTATCTCGGAATAATCCTTTTGAGGATATTGATTTTGAGTTTCCATTGATTTCTGTGTTTATCATTCGCAGACAAAATAAGCTTACCGCCTGCTGATATACCATCAATCCCCCTGATAAAATATCAATGTCACGACTAATATTATCAGATGACAGGGATAAATGATATATCTGACTACGTATTGTCGGTAATGCAGGATCATCATGATAGACACCTAACAAATTACGATGAATTTATGTTTCTCTGGCTATGAATAAAATTGGGTGCGGTTACCCCGGATATCTGACATGATAGTAAGATAACTCAGATTTAATACTTATTTTTGTGACAGGATCAATAAAAACTGACATGGAAACAACATTTACCAAAAGAAATAGTCATGGAGCCAACTTAAAACGTTGGAGAGAATGGAGAGGCATCAAACAAGAAGTGCTCGCCGACAAAATTGGGGTATCACAAGCCACCTTATCCGGCTACGAGAAAAAAGACGAATTGGAACCTGAGGTATTGGAAAAGGTCACGAAAGCTTTGGATATTCCGATAGAGGCGATCACGGAATTGAATGAAGGGACATCTATCAATATTTTTTCCGGCACGTGGCAAGATAACGCAAGCGGAAATGTTCAAAATCAAACATTCAATCCCATCGATAAAATAGTCGAGCTTTACGAACGATTACTAAAGGCCGAGCAAGAAAAGGTTGCCATGCTCCATGAAATCATAAAGGATAAATAAGTATCGATTATAGAGACCGTAAGCGAAAATGAGATAATCTTGACATTATGATCGAAATAACAGAATAACGATGTCAAGACCTTTTTACAAATAGAGAAAAAGAGGGAGAGACCTATGATGAAATCATACGTTTTCCCTCATTTTCTTGCCTAAACACCCCTGTTTGGACTCAAAAGTAATAGAGTTAGGTAACACAAAAGGCTGTATTAGGCAACACGACCGTATGTATTAGGTAACGCAACCGTATGTATTAGGCGATACATACGGAAGAAACAGCCCTCGCATCCTATAGAATTGATCGATACACCCGTATAAAATGGCTATTTTCACCTAAAAATATGAGATACGATGAATTAATCTCGCTAGAATAAAAAGGCCTATTTCCATAAAACACTACAAGACAACCAGATGCTATTATTCTATGCCATTTTCGGAAGCAAGGCGTACCTTGGCCCGGAAAAAACGCTTCTCCGGGAGTTTAGATTACAGAATGTCAAAACGTCAAACCTACTCTTTTATGCGTGATGCCTACAGCTATGCCCGCAAGAAGAAAACTAAAATTAAACTCAAAAAATATACTTACAACATTATTATGTACAATAAAATATTTATTTTTACACAAAATCTGTTGTTATGACAAAAGAACAATTCCTAAACGATCAGTATGTATCTGGATTTATCCAGTGGCTTCGTGATAAACTATCTAATTTCACCCATTCATATTACAATCAGAAAGAGAAGGAGGAATGGCAATGTACCTCTTTTTATGATGCTTGCCACAAATATAAATGGGGAGGTCTAAATTGGGAGGAAAACAATGCCTTATTGGAAAGTTATGCCAAACGACTTAAAGCGAGTATCCGAAATAATGACAACGAAGCTTGCCAAGATGCTTGCCTCGATATATTAAAATGGGGAGGCGTTATACGGGAAAATCAAGAAAGGATCAAGGCACAAACCAACCTTGTGAATTATCTAATGAAGGCAGAAGAGGTCTTAACCCGTGACTCTTTAGATATAAAGGATGAGATAATTATTATGAACTCAGGATTCACCAAGATTTATTCTTTATATATAAATGATTTTATCATCTACGATAGACGTGTAGGAGCCGCTTTATGCTATTTGGTGAAACTATATTGTATAGAGCAGAAACAAGGCGGTGTCCCTTCTTCATTAAAATTCGCCTATGGTGATGCCCGAAATCCGGAGGTTAATCGGAATCCTAACAGCGACATTTACAAATTTTCTAAACTTGATCGAGGAAAAATCCATATTGAATGCAACCTTAAAGCCAATTGGCTATTAAAAGAAGTATTAAACTTCCCAGAATGCCAATTTAAAGACATGCGTTCTCTGGAAGCAGCCCTCTTCATGATCGGGTATGCAATTCCAAAAGAGCAAGAACAGCAAACATTAAAAACATACCGAATTATGAAATTAGCAGAAGCTCTCAGCTTACGAGCTGATTTACAAAAAAGAATATCACAACTGGAAGTCCGGCTAAAAAACAATGCCCGGATTCAAGAAGGTGAAGAGCCCGCAGAAGATCCACGGGGGCTTATGGATGAGTTGAATAATAATCTGAATGATTTGGAAACACTGATTTTCAGAATCAACCGAACCAACATGGCTACCCTTGCAGAAGGTACAAGCCTTACGGAAATGATCGCAAAGAAAGATATCTTAGCATTGCGCATCTCCGTCCTTCGTTCCGTCACGCAATCGGCAACGGGCAGTTTAGAACGTTATTCGGCAAATGAAATCCGTTATGTCCGCACAATAAATGTGGCAGATTTACAAAAAGAAATAGATTCATATTCCAAGCAATTACGTGAATTGGACGTGAAGATCCAACAGCTAAATTGGTTGACGGAACTGATATAAAGCATAATTCAGGTAGTTCTTTTTAAATAGGGCGAGTATATCTCTGGCAATTGAGAATGAATTGTCGAACCTACTGCGAATGGAAGCGAGAGCGGAGCATAGCGCAAAAAGAATCGTAATGCTCAGTATTGTTACAAGCTCAAGCCACAGGTTGCATTGTTACTACCGCATACTGACTATAAAGAGAATGAGGGCGGGTCGGAGGGATTTTCTTTTAAGCAGGCATTTAATTATGGGCATCCTAATGGATATGGAGAAACAGGTCGCTGGCGGTATGACACTTATAGGGAAATTTTGGTGTGATTATCCTATTTGCCCATCAAATCTAAGGTAATTCTAATCGGTAAACATTATCTTTGCGTATCACATAAAACAAACATTAAATACTATGATCTGTTTCCCGAACGCAAAGATAAACCTAGGTCTGAACGTGGTAAGCAAACGTCCGGACGGTTATCATAATATAGAGACCATCTTCTATCCGATCCCCGTGAAGGATGCCCTCGAGATCGTCGCCTCGGATCGGACCTGTTTCACGCAAACCGGAATTCCGGTAGACGCTCCCCAAGAGAAGAACCTCGTCATAAAAGCACTGAACGCCCTAAAGACGAGATACGAGATTCCCCCGCTAGAGATCCATTTGTTGAAAGCGATACCTTTTGGCGCCGGGCTTGGAGGAGGTTCCGCCGATGCCGCTTTTATGTTGAAGCTGGTCAATGATTTCTGCGGTTTGGATATTCACCCGGATGAGTTGGAGGCGATAGCGTCCACCATCGGAGCCGATTGCCCGTTCTTTATCCGTAACACGCCGGTATTCGCGACCGGCACGGGAAACCAATTCGAGCCCGTGGACTTGTCCTTGAAGGATTATTATCTATGCTTGGTAAAACCGGATGTAGCCGTCTCCACCCCCGAAGCCTATTCGATGGTAACACCCGCCGCGCCCGAGACCTCCTTGAAAGAGATCATCCGGCTACCGGTATCCGAATGGAAAGAGCGGATGGTGAACGATTTCGAGCGAAGCGTATTCCCGAGACATCCCGTGATCGAGCGGATCAAGGATACCTTATACGAGGGAGGCGCCTTATATGCCGCCATGTCCGGCTCCGGATCGTCCGTGTTCGGTTTGTTCGAAAAACCAACCCATTTCAAGGAACAATCCCTGTTCAGCGATTGTTTTCTATGGGAAGGACAATTATCATGAATCAAATAGAGACTTTTTTTGATACGATGGCGGAACGCTGGGACGCTGTCTGCGTACATGATCCGGGAAAGATCCGGACGATATTGGATCGTACCAACCTGCGGCAGAACGCCCGCATCCTCGATGTCGGTTGCGGCACGGGGATATTGGAAAGTTACCTGCTGCCGTACGAACCCCGCCAAATCGTAGCTATCGATATAGCGGGCCAAATGATCGAGAAAGCACGCATGAAATATCCGGATCATCCGCTCATCGAGTTCCTCCAAGAGGACGCTATGAGCTACGAGGGGAAAGGATTCGACTATATTATCCTATATAGCGCTTACCCGCATTTCATGCGGCCGGAACGGTTGATCGAGCATATGAGCGGCTTGCTCGCGCCCGGCGGTAAATTGGTTATCTGCCACAGCGAGAGCAAGGAAAAGATCAATACGCACCACCATCGGCACGCCGATCGATTATCGCTGCCCTTGCCCCCGGCCCGAGAGGTGGCGGCATTGATGGAGCCTTATCTTCTTCCGCTCGTCGTAGAGGATACCGAACAGCTTTACATCGTTTGCGGAAAACGTTTATCCTAAACTAATTATATATGGACAGAAAAACTAACTTAATTCCGGCATTGCTTCTTTCCGCCCTTTCGCTTTACGCCATGGAAGACGTGAAAGTAACGCAATTCCAGCACGCAGGCCCGTTCACGGTCAACAAGCCGATCCTAGCGGACAGCCTCAACGTAAATGGCAAGCCTTTCGAGGCGAAGAATCTATTAAAAGCGACCTTACCGTTCGAGCAAACGCTTGCGAACGCCACGGTACTCGACGCTGACACGGCAGGCGCAATCACCTTCGCTGCCCCGCGAAAAGGATATGCCCTGCATCTATTCTCTTTCTTCTTGAACAGCGACCGGTACGTAAAAGGCACGCTCGATATATCGGGTCCCGGGGCGTTCGAAGTATTCGTCAATGATAAACCGGTCGGAGCCTCCTCCGAGTTGGTGATGGAACCCCGCCGCTATCAAGTAGTCGTTAAATACCTGACAGCGGAAACAGACACTTGTCCTCCCAGCCTAAAGGCTACCTTCAAGAGCGAGGCGGAAGCGAAAGTCGTAGCTTCCTTGAACCCGGAGAAACGCTACACCCTTCTGAATATCCTAGAAGGAAAGGATTTCCAAGGCGTAAGTGTCTCCCCGAACGGAAAGTATGCCTTGGTAAAATACGTCAACCGGTTCCCGGAGAGCAAGAGCGAATCGTACGGGCAATTGATGGATGCCGCTACGGGACGGGTCTTATTGCAAGACGGAGGTTTCTTGACAACCGCCAAATGGATGCCTAAAAGCAATCGATTGTATTACACCCGCACCGGTCTGGACGGTACGGAGTTGGTAACCGTAGATCCGTCTACCTACCAACAAACGGTATTAGTCCCGAACCTTCCGAAAGGGCGGTTCGTATTCACCCCCGATGAGTCCACGCTTCTCTATACCGTAGAAGAGGAAGGTCCCAAGGAAGGGACGGACTTGATCCGTGTATTAGAGCCGGCAGACCGTATCCCGGGTTTCCGTGACCGCTCCTTTATCTGGCGGTATGACTTAAAAACAGGTTTGTACGAGCAACTTACTTTCGGGCATACGGACACTTATATCAATGATATCAGCGCTGATAGCCGCTATCTATTGTTCAGCACCAGCGACCGGGTGTACACCTCCTTGCCGCACTCCCGCAACTCCCTTTATAAATTGGATTTGCAGACCATGGCGATCGATACGATCTGGGAGAAAGCCCCGTACGTAAACCAAGCCGCCTTCTCGCCCGACGGTAAACAGTTATTGGTAGCTGGGGCAGGCGACGCTTTCGACGGGATCGGACGAAATATCAAGCAAGGACAGATCTCCAACTCGTACGACGGGCAGTTATTCCTATACGATCTGGCAAGCCGTAAAGCCTCCCCTCTCACCAAGGACTTCAATCCGAACGTGATCGATGCCGTATGGAACCGCTTCAACGGGCAAATCTATATCCTCTGCGAGGATGAGGATTATCAACGGATCTATACGTGCGACCCAGCAAACGGGAAGATCAAGCAAGTAGCCGCCTCCGAGGATATTATCATGTCGTATGCGTTGGCCGACAACGCTCCGGTTCTCTTCTATTACGGACAGAGCGCGTCCAACGCCAACCGCCTTTACGCTTACGACCTGAAAGGAGGAAAGAACCGCTTGGTGTATGATCTCTCGCAAGATAAATTAAAAGATATCGCCTTAGGCGAGGTACACGACTGGAACTTCAAGTCGGATGACGGTACGACTATCCAAGGCCGTTATTACCTGCCGCCTCATTTCGATCCGAATAAGAAATATCCGATGATCGTTTATTACTATGGCGGTACTTCCCCGACGAACCGTGCGCTGGAGATGCGTTATTCCATGCATATGTACGCCGCTCTCGGATACGTGGTCTACACCTTGAATCCGAGTGGAACAACGGGCTTCGGACAGGAATTCGCCGCCCGCCATGTGAACGCATGGGGCCTGAAGACCGCCGATGAGATCATCCAAGGTACCAAGCTGTTCTGTAAGGAGCATTCGTTCGTGAACGAGAAGAAAATCGGTTGCATCGGTGCCAGCTACGGCGGATTCATGACACAATACCTACAAACCCGTACGGACATTTTCGCCGCCGCTATCAGCCATGCCGGTATCAGCGCGTTGAGTAGCTATTGGGGAGAAGGTTATTGGGGATATGGCTATTGCTCCGTAGCGAACGCCGGGACTTATCCTTGGAACGCCCCGGAGTTCTTTACCAAGCAAAGCCCGTTGTTCAACGCCGATAAGATCAATACCCCGCTCCTATTGCTTCACGGCAACGCCGATACGAACGTACCCATCGGGGAAAGTATCCAGATGTTCGCCGCCTTGAAGATCCTAGGAAAGACCGTGGAATTCGTGCAGGTGGATGGCGAGAATCATGGTATCGTAGGTTATCAGAAGCGTATAGGCTGGCAAAATACCATCTACGCATGGTTCGCCAAATGGCTGAAAGACGAGCCGGAATGGTGGAAAGCCTTATATCCGGATCGTACTTTATAAGAATATTTATTTGAACGAAAGCGCCTGTGTCTCCCGCGAGGGAATCGCAGGCGCTTTATTCGTTTGCCCAACCCCGGCTGTCATCCGGATCAGCTCCGTTTACGAACGGTAATTTTGATACAAAGATCCGTAATATGTATACATGCGCCTGAGATAAATCCGAATATCTTTGTAATGTTAAACAATAATGATATCCTTATGAAAACAAAAGCAATCGCACTCTTCCTGCTAGGCTTCATACCAGCCTTCGCACAAGATATCCCAACTTCTAAAACAGAACAAAATATGGACAGAATCGAACGCTGTAAAAAGAATTACACCGAGCTATTCGGAGGCGAGGCATTGACCGGACAAGGAACAGATCCGGAAATGATGGACATTCTCCAGAAATTCATCTTCGGGGAGGTATTCCGCACAGGAGATCTTGATAAAAAGACCCGGGAGCTTATCACTTGCACCGTATTAGCCACGATGCAAACCTTGCCCCAACTGAACGCCCACGCCAAAGCGGCGCTAAACGTAGGCGTCACTCCCATCGAGCTACGGGAGGCGATATACCTATGCGCTCCGTTTATCGGTTTCCCGAAGACATTGAATGCCTTAAATACCATCAACGAAGTCTTTAAGCAACAAGGCATCGCTTCGCCTCTGGAGAGACAAGCTACCGTTACGGAAGAAGATCGCCACGAGAAAGGACAAGCCATACAAAGCCGGCTTTACGGCGAGGGAATCAAAGAGGCCATGAGGAACGTCCCGGGAAATATGGGTCCGGAAGTAGAGCGATTCCTCACCGAATTCTGCTTCGGAGATATCTATACTCGCAACGGGCTAGACCTGAAAACCCGGGAGTTACTGGCTTATTGCATACTAACGACCCTTGAAGCCGAAAGCCAACTACACTCGCATCTCGAAGGGAACTTACTGGCCGGCAATAGCAAGGAGACCTTAACGGCGGCGGTTATACAATGTCTTCCTTATATCGGCTTCCCTTCCGCTATCAAAGCGTTGAAAATCATTAAGGAATCCTCTCAGCCCGCCCCAAAGAAGAACTTAGTCCGCCTATCCAAGATCACGGTCGATCCCGCCCAGTTGGAGCGTTATAACGCCTTTCTGGAAGAAGAGATCGAGGCTTCCATGCGTCTAGAGCCGGGTGTTCTTACACTGTATGCCGTATCGGAGAAAGAACATCCAAATAAAGTAACCATCCTAGAGATTTACGCAGATCAAGACGCTTATAAAAGCCATATCCAAACGCCCCATTTCCAGAAATACAAACAAGGAACATTACAGATGGTGCAAGAGTTGGAGCTGGTAGATAGCACGCCCCTGATCCCCGGACTAAAGATAAAATAAAACAAGAATCCCCGCTTTCCGGCACGAAGCCATCTAAGCGGGGATTTCATATATCCGTGAAAATCTAAATGACTTGTTATTCGATCATTTGATATTCGGATTCAATTTATGCCATTCGGAAATAGCGGGAAGCACGCCCATAGCGATCACCTCGTCACGTAAAGCGCAAAGGTGCTTGTAGCTCTTCTCCAAGGCAGCCTCTTCTTCCGGTGTACCGTGCACCTCTTTCAACGCTACGCCGTCTTTCGTAATTGAGGTCTCCCAAGCCATCATGATATGATCGAACTTACCGTTTGATACATAAGCGCCAGCCGGCCAACGGAACGGTTTACCACCCATCGCAGCTGCGATCATCTCGATAGATACATATGACGGGCTTTGGAAGGAAGAACGGCCCCGCAAAGCGATAATGTTAGCGCCACCCTTCGTAACCTTGGTTTGTATCTCCGCCCATTGATCTTTCGTCAAGGCATCCGTACCGATAAGTTCCGTCAAAGGCTTGCCATCCACCTTAGCGGTAGAGGCGAAAACAGCCATTTGCTCGCCATGACCGCCATACGTACGACAATTCTCAACCTGATCCATAGAGATACCGAAATGTTTTGCCAACTCACTGCGTAAACGAGTTGAATCCAATGCGGCCAACGTCGTAACCTGAGAAGGTTTCAAGCCGGAATACAATAAGGTAATCAAACCGGTAATATCCGCCGGGTTAAAAATAACCACGATATGCTTTACGTCCGGGCAATAAGCCTTTACGTTCTTGCCGAACTCCTCGGCGATAGCGGCGTTTCCTTTTAGGAGATCCTCACGGGTCATACCTGCCTTTCTTGCGGCACCACCGGAGTTAACGATATATTTAGCGCCAGTCAAAGCCTCCTTGATGTCTGAGGTAAAAGTGATGTTTACACCCTCGAAACCACAATGGAATAATTCCTCGGCGACTCCCTCCAAACCCGGTGCGTAAGGGTCGTACAAACAAATGTTAGAAGTTAGTCCCATCATAATAGCGGTCTGTGCCATATTAGAACCGATCATACCTGCTGCGCCGACAATCGTCAGCTTCTCGTCTGTGAGTGTTTTCATAAGAAACCTTGTTTTTAAATGTTTATTTTTCTTTTCGACACAAAGATACGAGATTGAGAACTCTTGTCCTAATCATAAAAACGAATCCCCCATAAATAAAAGTTATGAATAGCGTCTCTATGATTATTCCAAGATTATCACGTACCTTTGTAGTATGAAAACATTTAAACTAGACAATTGGTTGCCCACAACGAAGAAAGAAGTCGAGGCACGGGGATGGGATTACCTCGACGTGATCCTTTTCTCGGGAGACGCCTATGTGGATCACCCCTCTTTCGGGGCGGCCGTGATCGGTCGTGTATTGGAAGCGGAAGGATTACGGGTAGCGATCGTACCGCAACCGGATTGGCGGGGAGATTACCGGGATTTCAAGAAGCTCGGCGTTCCCCGGCTTTTCTTCGGTGTATCCGCCGGTGCCATGGATTCAATGATCAACCATTATACTGCCAATAAGCGATTACGCAGCGACGACGCCTATACGCCGGACCAACGTCCGGGAATGCGTCCGGACTATCCGAGCATCGTCTATACTAAAATACTGAAAGAATTGTATCCGGATGTCCCCGTCGTATTGGGTAGCATCGAGGCCTCATTACGCCGGCTTACGCATTACGATTATTGGCAAGATAAGCTATTACCGGGAATCCTTGCTAGTAGCCCGGCCGATTTATTAATTTACGGCATGGGCGAGAAGCCGATCAAGGAATTGGTGCGCCGCCTAAAGTCCGGCATTCCTTTCAACGAGATCAAAGACATCCGCCAAACGGTTTATCTGACAGACAAAGAGGATGCGAAAGACGACGATATCGTGCTCTTCTCACATGAGGAATGCCTAAAAGATAAATTGAAACAAGCGAAGAATTTCCGGCATATCGAAGAGGAATCCAACAAATACAATGCCTCACGTATCTTGCAAAAGGTAGGAAAACAGATGATCGTAGTGAATCCTCCCTTCCCGCCAATGACGGAAGCGGAGATAGATGCTTCCTACGACCTTCCCTATACCCGCTTGCCGCATCCCAAATACAAAGGGAAAGTGATACCGGCTTTCGAGATGATCAAGTTCTCGGTGAATATCCACCGGGGTTGTTTCGGAGGATGCGCGTTCTGTACCATATCGGCGCATCAAGGGAAGTTCATCGCCTCCCGAAGCAAGGAATCGATCTTGAAGGAAGTGAAAGCGATTACCGAAATGCCCGATTTCAAAGGATATCTAAGCGATTTGGGAGGCCCTTCCGCCAATATGTACCGTATGAAGGGGAAAGATGAGCGAATTTGCGCCAAATGCAAGAAACCGTCTTGTATCTCCCCCGTCGTTTGCAAGAACTTGAACGCGGACCATACGCCGCTACTGGATATCTACAAAGCGGTAGATAGACTTCCCGAGATCAAGAAGTCGTTTATCGGAAGCGGCGTACGCTATGACCTGTTATTGCACCGTTATGCGGATGAGTCTTTAAACAAGGCAGCTCAAACCTATACCGAGGAATTAATCGCCCGCCACGTATCCGGCCGTTTGAAAGTGGCCCCGGAGCATACGCAAGACGAGGTGTTGAAACAAATGCGTAAACCGTCTTTCTCGCAATTCGGACAGTTCAAGAAGATATTCGATAAGGTAAACCGGCAATACGGGTTGAACCAGCAACTCATCCCCTATTTCATTTCCAGCCATCCGGGATGTACCGAGGCGGATATGGCGGAGCTGGCGGTGATCACCAAGAGCTTGCATTTCCAGTTGGAGCAAGTACAAGACTTCACGCCTACGCCGATGACATTGGCTACGGAGATGTATTATACCGGATATCATCCTTATACGTTGGAGAAAGTATATACGGCCCGCTCAAAAGAACAAAAGTTGGCACAACGCCAGTTCTTCTTCTGGTATAAACCCGAGTCACGCCGTCAGATCATGCAAGTATTGCAAAAGATGGGACGAAAGGATTTGATTGAGAAATTATTCGGACAGAGGGGTGACATGAATCCCGCTCCCAGAAAAAGAAGATAATAGGCTTTTGAGATTAGCTGTATCGATGAATTACGAGAGTAGTCGCATCGTATCACGGGAGTAGTCTTGATGGATAACGAGAGTAGTCTCGACAAGCGATGAGACTACTCTCGTTATTCCTTATGATTATTCTTTCACGGCGATCACCTCGATCTCTACCAAACCATTCTTCGGCAGTGTCTTAACGGCTACCGCCGAACGTGCGGGAAACGCACCTTCGAACTGAGAGGCGTATACCTCGTTCATAACGGCGAAGTCGCCCATATCCGCTAAAAATACGGTTGTTTTTACGACATCATTGATGCTATAACCTGCCTCTGCCAAGATAGCGTGAACATTCTTGAACGCTTGGGCGGTTTGTTCCTTTACGGATCCCTCAACGAAAAGTCCCGTAGCAGGATCGATACCCAGTTGTCCGGAAGCGAACAGCATATTACCTACTTGCACCGCTTGGCTATACGGACCGATAGCGGCGGGAGCGTTTTTTGTAGCGATAACTTTCTTCATTTTCTTCTTTAGTTTATATACATATTATTATTGTTGCTCGTTCATACGTTGGCGAACCACCTCGTACACCAGAATGGAAGTGGCTACAGATACATTCAAGGAGCCGATCGTTCCGAATTGCGGAATCTTTACCATATTATCGCAGATGCGCAAGTTCTCCGGAGACACACCCGTATCCTCCGCTCCCATCACGATCGCTACCGGTCCTTCATACTTCACCGCCGTATAATTCTCCGCCGCTTTCTCGCTGGCGGCAAATACCTTCACCCCGCTTTGCTGCAAGAAACGGATCGCTTGGTTGATACTCTTCTCCTTACAAACCGGCAATACATGCAAGGCACCGGCAGAGGTCTTGATCGCGTCGGCGTTTACCGAAACGCTTCCTTTTGCCGGAATCACGATCGTATCGACTCCCGCACACTCGCAGGTACGGGCAATAGCGCCGAAATTACGCACGTCCGTAACCCCATCCAGCAATACGATGAAAGGATCTTTTCCTTGCTCATACACAAAAGGTATGATATCTTCCAAGCTCTGGTAGGTAACCGCCGACATAAAAGCGATCACCCCCTGATGATTCTTTCGAGTCAAACGATCCAAGCGTTCAGCCGGAACACGTTGTACCGGTATCTCACGGCCTCTCAGTACCTCAAATAACTCTTTGGATAGATCCCCTTGTAAATCCCTTTTCACAAGGATCTTATCTACCTCCTTATCAGCCTGTATAGCCTCAATCACGGCACGAATGCCGAACACCATTTCGTTTTCTTTCATACTTTATATAACGCAAAACTATTAATTTCACAAATGTAGGGATAAATAATCAATTCTTCAAACCTTCAGCCTTCGCATAACATTCCCGGCATAAAGGCTCGTATTCGGATTGTTCCCCTAAGAAGACCCGTTTATCATTTCCCACGATACGATGGGATACGTAAGCCAAACGTCCGCATTTCACGCAGATGGCATGCACTTTCGTCACCTCATCGGCGATAGCGCATAACTCCGGCATAGGACCGAAAGGAACTCCCTTATAGTCCATGTCCAACCCGGCCACGATCACCCGGATACCGTTAGCGGCCAATTGATTGCATACGTTTACCAATCCCTCGTCGAAAAACTGGGCCTCGTCTATCCCCACCACATCGATCTCGGAAGTGAACAATAGGATACTGGAGGAAGAATCCACCGGAGTAGAAGGAATCGAATTACTATCGTGCGAGACCACGTTATCCTGCGAATAGCGGGTATCGATCGCAGGCTTGAAAATCTCCACCCGCTGCTTGGCGAATTCAGCCCGCTTCAAACGGCGGATAAGCTCCTCCGTCTTACCGGAAAACATGGAACCGCAAATCACCTCGATCCGCCCTTGTCCCGGATACTGGAATATATGCTCTTCTGAAGGCAATGTCATCACTTTCTCTTTTTGTCCGCAAAAGTACATAAAAAAAGCGGAACCATGGAAGCTTATTCACCCCATCCCCGGTTTGTCTTTCACTGCAACCCGGGTTGCAGTACTACTGCACACGTCTTGCAGTGTCACTGCACGTGGGTTGCAGTAAATATTACGACTACAATCCATCGGTGTAAGGCATCGATCGCACGCCTCGTTATAAATTAAAGTTGGGCCGGTCTATTTTCCAGTTGAGCGACGGTATCTTCCGGTTCAGTAAAAATCCGCCTTATTCCCTCACCTATTGCCTCTATTTTTGCCCGGTAACAAATAACTAGGTATATCTTATGAGAAGAATTTCATACATCCTGCTTCTGGGCATCCTTTTATCGGCATGCCAAAAGAACACAAAGTCCGAAGGCACGAACTTACCTGTCGAGGTTATCTCTCCAATAAAAAAGACAGAGACCGACAGAAGTCGTGAATACACCTTTTTATCAAGGCCCTATAATGAGACAGTCCTATCTTTCCGCATCAATGGCCCCGTCTTGAATTTCGACTTACGGCCCGGACAAGCGTTCTCCAAAGGCAGTACGATCCTCTCGATCGATAACCGTGACTTCTTGATTCGCAAGCAGCAAACAGAGGCGCTCTACTCGCAAACCAACCAAGAGTATAAACGGATCGAGGCCCTTTACAAAAAGAATAACATCTCCGGAAGTAATTATGAGAAGGCGAAAGCGGATTTCCTTGTCGCCAAATCCAATTACGAGACCGCCGTCAACGCCCTAAGCGATACCCATCTGAGCGCCCCTTACGACGGGTATATCCAAAATATCCATATCGAACCTTTCCAAGACGTGAAAGCGACCGAGCCAATCCTTACCTTCATAGAACTGGACAGGCTGAAGATCGAGACCTATATACCAGAGGAAGTCGCCTTACACTTATATGATAAAGAAAAACAGAAGCTATGTCAAATAGGAATCCATTTCGATACGGCTCCCGAACGGACAATCACCCCTTCCGATTTATATGTGTCTAAAAGTACGACAAACAATAACCTCTCTTATCTACTGACCGCCATTATCCCCAACCCCGATATGGAATGGCTGGGCGGAATGAGTGGAATCCTCTCGATCGACCTACCCAAAGAAGAGCGGTCTCAAAATCTATGGCTTCCCTTAACGGCTATCTGTCATCGCCCCCAAAAAGGAGATTATGTATGGGTGGTTAAAGGAGACAAGGTTAACTCCGTTCCCGTCAAACTCGGTGAGCAAAGAAATAACCAGATAGAGATCGTGGAAGGAATCACGGAAAATGACCTTGTCGTATTGACAAGGCAACGTTTCCTTTCCGAAAATAGTACCGTAACCATCCAAAAATAAGTAAGATGCAAAAATTCATCAAATATTTCCTGAAAAACAAAGCGGTTACATGGCTCCTGCTAGTCCTGATCTTGGCAGGGGGGCTGTTCTCTTACGCAAAGATGGGAAAACTGGAAGATGCCCCGTTTACGATCAAGCAAGCCTTGGTACTTACCCCTTATCCCGGCGCCTCCCCCTCGGAAGTTCAGTCCCAAGTGACGGATGTGCTGGAAGAAGCCATTCAATCCTTAGGCGAGTTATACTATCTGAAGACAGAGAACCGGGCTGGACTTTCCAAAATCACGGTCTACGTGAAAAAGGAAATCCGGGCTGATGAGATGCAGCAGTTATGGGATAAACTACGCCGAAAGGTAAACGACGTACAAGGCAAATTACCTTCCGGAGCGGGAACCTCCATCGTCAATGATGATTTTGGCGATGTATTGGGTGTTTTCTACGGATTGACCGGAGAATCTTATACCTACCGGGAACTGGAAGATCAAGCCAAACTGATCAAAGACGATTTACTGAAAGTAAAAGACGTGGCAAAGGTAGAGATCTACGGCATACAAACTCCCGTAATCGATATCCGGATAAACCCCACGATCTTATCCAATCGGGGTATTACGACAGCTGATATCAAACGGGCGTTCGACGGACAGAATAAAGTGGTAGACGCCGGGAGTATTCGCAACGGGGAGACTCGCATACGTATCGAATCCACCGGTAATTTTTACTCCTTGGATGATATCCGTAACCTTACGATCGTATCTCATTCCGGCGAGCATTTCCGGCTAGGCGATATCGCCCGTATCGAAGAGGGTTACCAGACTCCGCCCCAAAACTTCATGCGCATCAATAACAAGCAAGCGGTCGGTATCGCTATCTCTACCATACCGACCGGGAACGTGGTCGATATGGCCAAGGCCGTGAAAAAGCGTATTCAATCATTTTCGGAGACCATGCCCAAGGGTTTTGAGCTCACCTCCATATACGACCAAGGATATGAGTCCGCCGTGGCCAACCAAGGATTTATCTTGAACTTGATCATCTCCGTCGTGACCGTAGTAGCGATCTTATTGTTCTTTATCGGTTTCAAAAACGGCCTTTTGATCGGTAGCGGATTGGTTTTCTCTATCTTCGCCACTTTAATTGTCATGTTCGCCAACGGGATCGCCTTGCAACGAATGTCTCTTGCCGCTATCATCATCGCGATGGGTATGTTGGTAGATAACGCCATCGTAGTATCGGACTCTGCCTTGGTAAATATGCAACGAGGCATGCGCAAACGTATCGCGATCATGAGGGCTTGCTCATCCACCGCCCTGCCTCTACTGGCGGCTACGGCTATCGCGATCCTCACGTTCTTGCCCATTTACTATTCACCGCATATCACGGGCGAATTACTTTCATCCTTAGTGATCGTGATCGGAGTATCCTTGATGTTCAGCTGGGTGTTCGCACTTACGCAAACCCCATTCTTCATCCAAGAGTTTGTACGGCGCCCCAGACCGGACGAGTTAACAGGGGAATTATTCTCTGGAAAATACTATGATTATTTTCGGTCTTCCCTACGCCTTGTCATCAAATACCGATACGCTACAGTAGGTAGCTTATCCGTTCTATTGGTTATCTCCGCATGGAGTTTCCAGTTTATCCCGAAAGTGTTCGTGCCTTCGCTCGATAAGCAGTATTTCACTTTAGATATGTGGCTACCGGAAGGTACAGCCATCGAGGAAACCGATCGATACGCTACCGATATGGCCGAATCCATCCAAGAATATTCGCAGACGGAAATGGTTTCCTCTTATATCGGACGGACACCGCCCCGTTATTATCTATCGAACGTTAGCTTCGGTCCCCAACCAAACTATGCCCAATTATTGGTAAAATGCAAGACATCCGGAGAGGCCCGGGAATTGCATGCCTTGCTACAAGACTCAATTCGCTTAAAATATCCGGAACCGCTCATCAATGTGAACAAGTTTGAGTTAAGCCCGCTTACGGAAGCCTTGATAGAAGCCCGTTTCCTCGGACCGGACCCGGCGGTATTGGACTCTTTGACCGGAGTAGCTATCGACATTATGCGAAGGAACCCGAAAGTAACCGATGCCCGGAATGAATGGGGTAATATGACCTATATGATACGCCCGGTATATGATCCGGTAAAAGCCGGTTTCTTAGGTATCACCAAGGCTAATTTGATGGAATCCGTCAAATCCATCGAGGAAGGTACGGTTATCGGGATTTACCGGGATGAGGAAAAGAAAGTCCCGGTCTTATTGAAATCGGAGAAGAGCGGAATCGACGATCCCCGTTCATTAGGTGATTTCTCGGTGTGGAACGGAGAGAAATCCGCACCCTTGTCACAAGTAACCCGACAGGTAACCTCCGCATGGGAATATCCGCAGATCAAGACCTACAACCGGCAATTGTCTATGGCAGCGATGTGTGGCGTGAAAAACGGTTACACCATGTCTGAGGTACACGGTGAGATTCGGGAAGAGATCGAGAAAATGAACCTGCCCCAAGGATATAGCTTCTTCTGGGATTCACAATATAAAGACCAGACAGAGGGATTGCAAGCCCTTGTCAAATTCTTCCCGCTGGCTTTCTTGATGTTGGTTGTTATATTGGTCGCTTTATTCTCCAATTTCCGTCAACCGATAATCATCCTTTGCGTGCTCCCTCTCTCCTTAATCGGGGTAGCGATCGGTATGTTACTTACCGGGTTCGATTTCGGCTTTTTCCCGATCGCCGGATGGTTGGGGCTCTTGGGTATGATTATCAAAAACGTAATCGTATTATTAGACGAGATTAACACGCAACGTCGTAACGGTATCTCTCCATACGACTCGATCATAGAGGCAACCATCTCAAGGACTCGCCCGGTCTTGATGGCGGCTACCACGACTATTTTAGGAATGGTGCCTTTACTTTTCGACGTAGCGTTCGGTGGAATGGCGGCGACTATTATCTTCGGACTCACCTTCGCCACCTTACTTACGTTATTCGTAACCCCGACGTTATACGCATTGTTTTACCGGATTCATTCACCTCACAAATAAACGATAAAAATGGACAAAGTATATATTATCAGCGGTCTCTTATCCTTCCTATCCTTCCCGTTAATCGCACAAAACAGCGATTATCAAGCGCAATATAGGGAAAAAGTCTTGGAATACAACCAAGACTTGAAAGCAGCGGGATACAACGAGGCCATGAAACAGGAAATGATCAAATCGGCCCGTGCGGATTTCAAACCGAAACTCTCGGCGGAAGGTAATTTCAATTATACCGGTAATCCGCTAGAATTATCGATTGATTTGCCATCTATGAATTCCCCCCTTTATTTTCAAGGTAAAGATCTGAAATATGGGGCGACTCTCTCCCTCTCGCAACCGATTTATACCGGAGGCGGCATTCGTGCCAACTACCAAAAAGCACGGCAAGAAAAAGAGTTGGCATCCAATGAATCCGATCGTATAAAAAGCAATACCCTA
>NZ_FR885276.1:50978-84016 GCF_000436315.1 Parabacteroides sp. CAG:2
CGCCGATATCTACTATTGGAATGCGGTAGCCCAGCACGAGCTGGTTTTCGTGGCACAGGCATTTCGTACATCCATACAGCAACTGGTGGACGTCGTACGCCACCGGGTAGAAGTCGAATACATCGATCGAAACGATCTTCTTATGGCGGAGGTAAAGCTAAACGATGCAGATTTCCAGTTATTGCAAACTCGTGATAACGCCGAGATCGCACGTTTGGCCCTTAATTCTTTCGCTGGTGTAAACCCGAGCGATACCTTGCCGATCGATCATTCCGTAATCGCCCTCAAACAATTTATCCCTTTATCGGATGAGATAGATAACGCGATAACCAGCAGGCCGGAATACCGGATCGCCAAAAACAAGATCGAGTTACAGGAATCATCCCGGAAAATAGCGGATGCCCATTTCTTACCCCAATTCCATATTGGAGTAGATGGAAGTTATTCCTCACCGGGCTATAACTTCAAATCCGACCTAGATCCGAACTATGCGATCTACGCCAAGCTCAGTATCCCGCTCTTCGAATGGGGAAAACGTAAGAGTACCCGCAACGCTTCCTCGTACGCCATCAATATGGCTCAACAGAATCTCAGCAAGACGCAAGATAAGATCCGGCTGGAAATACAAACCGCCCATTACAACTATAAACAAGCTATCGATAAAGTCGAACTAACCGAGAGCTCATTATCAAAAGCATCCGAAAGTGAGCAAATGGCCATGGAGCGTTATAAGGAGGGGAATGTTTCCATCGTCGAGGTTATCAACGCTCAATTATATCATCAGCAAGCTCAGGTTAATTATATACAATCCAAACTAAACGCACAGATGGCGAAGACGGATTTCGAACGGGCAATTTATTATCTTCGCAAAAAAGAATAGGTCATGAAAGAAATATCATACGGGAAATCGGCATGTATCCTTTTGTTTTCGGCATTAGGGGTCTTTTCCTATTTCTTGCTGTTATATCATACGGAGCTACAAGAGCGCATCCCCGATATAAAGATCTCATTGATCGCTTTGTCCATCACGATAGCGGTATTCAACTTGTTCGGTTTCAGTTTACTGGTCAGCAGCCATTGGATGGCTACCAACTATCCATTATATTATATCGATAAAAGCCGGATGTTATGGCATTATCTGCTGGTAGCGATCCTATTGCTACTTATGAATTGTACCCTGTTTATCTCGTTGAAATGGATCACAAGCATTGGCGATCCTTTCGTGATCCGGGCAAAAGGGGCCGGTTTGGTAATAGCCGTCTGGTTCGTGGAGATGATCATTTTCAGCCTTCTCTTGATTAATTATTCGATGCGTTATACATTGAATTTATATAAGGAGAAACAAAGATTGGAAGCAGAATCTATACAAGCTAAATATACCGCTCTCCAAAGCCAGCTAAATCCTCATTTCCTATTCAATAGCTTGAATACATTGATAGCAGAGATAGAGTATGATCCGGCTACGGCGGTCAAGTTTACGCAGCATCTATCCGAGGTATACCGTTACGTGCTCCGCCAGCAACAGTGCCAGATCGTCTCTTTAAAAGAGGAGCTTGATTTTCTGGATTCCTATATATTCCTCCATCAAGTCCGGCTGGGAGATTGTTTGTCGTTGGAACGCGATCTTCCCGACAACGTCATTGACCATCAATTGCCCCCTCTGACACTGCAACTACTAGCCGAGAATGTCGTGAAACATAATTATATCGACGATTTTAACCCGATGACCATACGGGTATATACTGAAAGGAACAGTCGATATCTATGCGTCAGCAATACATTACGGCCTAAAAAAGTCTCAAACGCATCCGGTAAAGGATTAAAGAATTTGTCGGAGCGTTATCAATTACTATGTAAGCAGGATATCCAGATCCGAAAAAATGATCACCAATTCACCGTATCAATCCCACTTATTTATGAATAATATCCAAGTAGCCATTATCGAAGATGAGAAACCGGCCGCCCGGTTACTGGAAGGTATGATAAAGAAATTACGCCCGCAATGGGATATCATCAAGATACCCGGAAGCATCGAATCATCCGTGGCTTGGTTCGCTTCCCATCCGCATCCGGATATCGTTTTTCTGGATATCCAGTTGTCGGATGGAAATTCTTTTTTATTTATAGAACAGGCTTGTCCTACAAGTCTCATTATCTTTACGACCGCTTACGATGAATATGCAGTCCGGGCCTTTACGGTAAACAGTATTGATTATCTACTCAAACCGATACGACAAGAGAGATTGGAGGAAGCCATCCAAAAATTCGAGCATGTCACGTCTAAGTACAACCAGAAGCTCTTAGAGCAAAATGATTTATTGGAAGTACTCCATTCCCTCACGTATCCCGGCAAGAAATACAGGACCCGTTTCCTTATTTCCGGCAACGAGAAACTGATCACTTTACAGGTGGAGGATATCCCCACTTTTATTCATTAAACAAGATCACCTTCGCTGTCACACGCCAAAACAAGGAGTACATAATCGATTTCCCGCTGGATAAACTCATGGAACAATTAGATCCCGATAAATTTTTCCGGACGAACCGGCAGACGATCATAAATATCGAATCCATCGTGAAAATAGAGCCCTATTTTCAGAATAAGGTCATTGTCCACATAAAGCCGGAACATAAAGAGAAAATATTGGTCAGCAAAGAAAAATGGGCCTCTTTCAAGCTATGGTTGAATTATTAGACCTTTCGCCCATTGCTATAATACCGTTCTTTTCTATCGTCCCGATCCTTCTTATTCTTTTTAGGTTTGGGCTTATCCGGTTTCGCTGGTTTCCGATAGTCATGACGATGGTTGTCACGATCCCAATGTCTATCTGAGTCATGCCGGTCGTCTCTCCAATGATTGTCATGGTGAATGGTACCCCAGCGGTAATTCCAATAGTTATCCTCATATCGACGGCAGTCATGGGACGGGCGGCGATCCGGATATCTCGGATTCGCATACCATCCCCGATAATCATGGATACGTTGCGGATGCTCCCTTACAAAACGGACATATAGATTGAACTGGGCCGGAGTCAATAGACGTTGGATCTTACGATCCCTTTCCATACGCAAATCGTAAATACGGCGAGCCGCACGGTCCCAATACCGATAGTCACGGCGGGCCTCCTTCTCTATTTTCTGTCCGTACTTATGGATAATCTTATGGTATTCCGCTGCTTGGCGAGCGGGCAAATGCATCGCTTGCTCCATCCAAAGACAATTTTGACAATGCGGTTCATTCCACCCAAAACTGATCCAAAACTGGCTGTAAGCGGGTAAACTGCACAATATAGCCAACACACATAGTAAGCTGAATCGTTTCATGTCTTTTCAATTTTAAGTTAATAATAAAGCGAATCGTTTGTTCTTTTATCTAAGACTGCCCTACTTCAGAAAGGTTTAATCCTTGATACCCAACAAATCTTTCGCATTGGCAAGAGAAGCCTCTGTCAACGAGGCTCCGCTCAACATACGGGCCACCTCGTTCACACGTTCCTCCCCCTCTAATTGCTTGATACGGGTCAGCGTACGGTCTTTGGTATCCTTCTTATAAACAAAATAATGAGCTTGCCCCTTCGCCGCTATCTGAGGTAAGTGAGTGATAGCGAAAACTTGCATCTTTGTTCCGAGTTCTTGCATGATATCCCCCATTTTATCGGCGATATCACCCGATACCCCCGTATCTACCTCATCAAAGATAATAGTAGGTAAAGCGGTGAACCCGGCAATCATAGCCTTAATGCAGAGCATCAACCGGGAGATCTCACCTCCGGAAGCGGTTTGGGCTACCGGCTGCAATTCCGCGCTCTTATTGGCGGAGAACATAAATCGGATATCGTCCATTCCATCGCTCTCCGGCTCTTTGCGAGGAAGGATGTCCACACGGAAACGGGTATTCGGCATCCCCAACGGAATAATCATCTTGACCAATTGCGAGGCCATCGCCGTGGAAGCGACTTTACGCTGCTCGCTAAGCACGGAGGCTTGTTGAAGCAACTCTTTATACGAGGCATCCAATTGACTCTCTAACAAACCGATTTGCTCATCGAAAGAATCGATCGCACGCAATTGCTCTTGGTATTGATCCCGTATAGCAATCAATTCATCCACGGTGGAGACACGGTGTTTTTGCAGAAGTGTATAAAGGATATTCAAGCGTTCATTCACCCATTCCAATCGTTCCGGGTTGAACTCTACATCTTCCTTTAAAACGTCTGTCTCGGAAGCCAGATCATTCAAGTCGATATAAGCCGAGCGGATTCGCTCGGAGATCTCCTTGGCTTTCGGGAAATATCTTTCTAAGGAATCCACGGTGGAAAGGGCTTCCTTGAGTATTTGGATGGCTCCTTGCTCCTCGCCGTCCAAGAGTTCGGTTACCTTATATAAAGAGCTTTTGATCTCCTCCGCATGCGAGAGAGTTTCTTGCTCTTGCTCCAACTCATCCTGCTCATCCGGTTGAAGGTTGGCTTCGTCCAATTGTTCCAATTGAAAACGGATATAGTCCTCCTCCTGCTTGCTTTGAGCCGCTTTGTCCCTCAAATCTTTCAGTTCCCTTCGCAACGCCTGATAACGAGTAAATTCCTTCTTATAAAGAATGAGCAAGATCTCATTTTCGGCCATTACATCGATCACTTTCAGCTGGAAACGGTTGTCGCCCAACAATAGGTTCTGATGCTGCGAATGGATATCAATCAAGCGGCTTCCCAACTCTTTTAAGATCGTAAGGGAAACCGGAGAATCATTGACGAAGGCACGGGATTTGCCGGAGGCATAAAGTTCCCGACGCAAGATACAGCTATCCGCGTCGTACTCAAGGTCGTTACTTAGGAAGAAAGGCTCCAACTGATATTTTGAGACATCAAATACGGCCTCGATCACACATTTATCCGAACCTTTCTTTATACTCTTGCCATCCGCACGCTGTCCCAGCACCAAAGACAAGGCTCCTAATATAATTGATTTTCCCGCTCCGGTCTCACCCGTTATCACCGAGAAGCCTTTATCAAAGCGGATATCCAAATTGTCTATCAAGACAAAGTTCTGTATAAATAAGGATTTCAACATAACTATTTTACCTTACTGGTTTTTGAAGCTCTTCCAAGCGAGTGGATTGTGCCGGATAGATCTCGAACAGCATCTTATAGCCCTCTTGCCGCTCTTGTGTGGTCGCTTTCGAATAAATTGCGATAATCTCATCTAATTTAGCGTCGGCGAACATTTGTAGAAGCACAGAGGTAGGCCGGGCTTTCTTTACTTCCTGCAAGGCGGGAAGCGCACTAATGATCGTCGTACGTCCACGATCCGGATTTGCTGCCATTTCATCGAGTCCTTTCCGGTGATACGTGTACCACATTTCCCGGAAAGCGTCGGATGCGTTATCTTGCAAAGCCGTCGCTACGGCATGGCGGTTCTGGTTGCTATCAAAAGCTTTCCAGCCCGTCCACGACATCTCAGACTGGGCCATGTTCACGATTTGCTGGGCTTGTTGTATATAGGTAGTTCCACCTTTCGGAGCGAAACTATCGAAATCAAGCCCCAAGATCACATAGACGTAAAACACGATAGTGGCCGTAAGATTGCTGGTCAGCGTATTTGAGTTATAGTCCAACGGCTCGCCCTCCGTATACTCAAAATCCAACTGTTGATCCCTGAAATTCAGAAGAGTAGTTGTATAACTGGAATTATAGACCGGACGGCGGGCTTGTATCTGGATCTCGCTCTTGAAGTTCGTCTCATCCAATTCATTCACGATAATCGTCATCGTACAATCGATCTTCTCATTGACGGCAAACGTGGCATCCGTCCATTTCCGGTTATTCACGAACTCAGTCAAGGAGTTCTGTAAGGTCGTGAAGATTTGCTTGTTAGCGGTCGCAATTTTGTCTCCGTTCACCGTGATACGGGCGTTCAACTCTTGCGCCTTCCCACAAAAAGGAGCGGCGCAAAGCATGAATAGATAAAACAGTCTTCTTACTTTTCTCATTTCAATAATGTTACCAACTTATTTACGATATCACAGGCTACCTCCCGCTTCGTTTTGAGCGGATAGCTCGTTACTCCTCCGGCATTGTCGATAATCGTGATCTTATTGGTATCGCAACGGAAACCGGCACCTTGGTCTCGTAAAGAATTCAAGACGATGAAATCGAGATTCTTCCTCTTCAGTTTACCTTCGGCATGAGTAGCCTCGTCGTTCGTCTCCAAGGCGAACCCCACCATGACCTGTCCTTCCCGCTTGATCGCACCCAAAGAGGCGGCGATATCCGGGTTCGGAACCAAATGAAGCGTCATCTCTCTCTCCGTTTCCCGTTTGATCTTCTGCTCGGAAGCATTCTCCGGACGGTAATCGGCGACAGCGGCACATAATATGGCAGCATCGCTACTCGGGAATGCGGTCATCGCCGCTTGGTACATTTCCCCGGCAGACTCAACATCGATTCGTTTAATAGCTGGATGATGTGTTTTTAAAGAGACTGGACCAGCGACCAAAGTCACCTCCGCCCCTCTCTCCGCACAAGCTTCCGCTAAAGCGAACCCCATCTTACCGGAAGAGTAATTACCTATAAAACGTACGGGATCTATCTTTTCATATGTCGGACCTGCTGTTATTAAGATCTTTTTTTTTTCAAGATCTTTTTGAGCGGAAAAGAAGTCTTCCAAAACCTCGATAATCTTATCGGGTTCTTCCATCCGGCCTTTACCAACCAAATGGCTCGCCAATTCCCCCTCGGCAGGTTCGATAATCCGGTTACCGAATGAACGCAAGCGCTCCAGATTCTGTTGGGTACTCGGATGAGCGAACATATCCAAATCCATGGCCGGAGCCACGAATACAGGGGCTTTACAAGAAAGATAAGTAGTTATCAGCATATTATCGGCGATTCCGTTCGCCATCTTACCGATCGTGGAAGCGGTAGCCGGAGCAATCAACATGGCATCCGCCCAAAGCCCCAGATCCACATGACTATTCCATGTACCATCCCTATTGGAAAAAAACTCGCTGATTACAGGGTGGCTACTCAACGTCGATAACGTAAGCGGAGTGATAAACTCTTTTCCCGCCGGCGTGATAACCACTTGTACCTCGGCTCCTTTTTTCACCAATCCCCGGATGATATAAGCGGCTTTGTATGCGGCTATACTCCCCGTAATCCCTAATATAATATGTTTATCTTTCAATATCATATATCGAATCAATTTATCTTTGCCAGTAGAGACGTAGCACGTTGCGTCTCTACAACCTCAACAAAAGAATCTCTTTGGCTACTTTTGAGTTTATATTGCCATATTCGCCAAGTTTCCATCCCATTCGATCGATAGGTTCCACCAAAGCATCCAAGTCGGACTCCTTGATCCCATAGTCGGAAAGACGGGTCTTTAATCCCATGAAATGGAAAAAATCTTCCGTAGCCTCTATTGACTTTTGCGCCTTTTCATCGGCAGATCCTTCGGTAATACCAAATATGACCTCTCCCATCCGGATCAGTTTCGCCGCTTTCTCCTTACGCATATAGGTCATGACACCCGGCAAGATAACCGCCAAAGTCTGGGCATGATCCAAGCCGAACTGCGCCGTCAATGCATATCCCATACGGTGTGAGGACCAGTCTTGGGGTACTCCTTGGCCGATCCAACAGTTCAAGGCATTCGTAGCCGCCCACATCAAATTAGCACGAATATCATAATCATTCGGATTTTGCAAGACCTTGCGGCCTTCTTCCACAATTGTCTTCATCAATCCCTCGGCAAAATAATCTTGAACCTTAGCGTTCACCGGATAAGTCAGGTATTGCTCGACCACATGGATAAACGAGTCAACGACACCGTTAGCCACCTGTCGCTCAGGTAAAGAATAAGTTACCTGCGGATCTAAGATAGCGAACTTAGGGAACACCAACGGAGACATGAAATTTAATTTCTCATGGACAGATTCCCGGGAAATTACCGCCCGTTCATTCATTTCCGAACCGGTAGCGGCCAAAGTCAGCACTACTCCTAAAGGAAGCGCTTTCTTTATCACGCCACCTTTCGACAAGATATCCCAAGGATCTCCCTCGAAAAACGTAGCCGAAGCGATAAATTTCGTAGCGTCGATCACTGATCCGCCGCCTACCGCCAGCAAGAAATCGATATTCTCCCCCTTCACCAACTCAACAGCCTTCATACAAGTCTCATAACGGGGATTCGCCTCAATACCACCAAACTCATAGGTATGGAAGTCTTTCAAAGCTGCCGTCACCTGCTCATAAATGCCATTTTTCTTAATGCTACCGCCACCGTATACCACCAGAACCTTACTTCCTTCTGGAAGTAACGCAGACAAACGGGCAATACTTCCTTTGCCGAACACAACCTTTACAGGATTGCAAAACTCAAAATTATTCATCGCCTTATTTTGAATTAAAGTCTCTCAAACGGATCTCTGTCAACATTTTCTTCGTATTCAACGGGAAATCGCCATTCATGATCCAAGAATAATAACCCGGATCCGACTTCAAGATCTCCGTTACCAAACGGCCTTTATACTTACCGAAGTTAATAACCTCCTCGCCTTTATCGTTGTAAACCATACGTCCGGCGAAATCCACATTATTCGAGTAGCAGGAATATTGGGAAAGGAAAGCAACGTCATTCTTCAAATCCGGATAGCGATCCAGCTGCGCTTTCAACACCTCATATGTAGCCAACGTATCAGCCTCAGCCGTATGAGCGTTCTCCAAGCTTTTATTGCAATAGAATTTATAAGCGGCAGATAACGTACGTTGCTCCATCTTATGGAAAATCGTCTGTACATCGATAAATTTGCGCCGGTTCAAATCGATATCCACACCCGCACGCAGAAACTCCTCGGCAAGCATGGGTATATCAAAACGGTTGGAATTATATCCGGCCAAATCACAACCCTCGATCTGGGTTGCCAAAGATTTAGCGATCTCCTTAAAGGTCGGACAATCTTTTACATCTTCATCGGTTATGCCATGAATAGCGGTAGATTCGGGGGGAATAGGCATACCGGGATTTATCCGGCGTGTCTTCGTTTCTTCTTTCCCATTTGGGAAGACCTTCACGTAGGAAATCTCTACGATACGGTCCTTTACGATATTTATACCCGTGGTCTCTAAATCAAAAAAGACCAGCGGGTTCCTTAAGTTTAACTGCATTATTTATTTATTAGTCATTCAACATCATCGGCATCAGCAACATGAGCAAGTCCTCGTCCTCATCATTCTCAGAAGGAACGATCAAGCCGGCACGTGAAGGGTCCGCTAATTCTAATACAACCTCTTCCGAGCTGATATTTCCAAGGATCTCGATCAGATATGTAGCCTTAAAACCGATGCTTAACTCCGTCCCGTCAAACTGACAAACAATACGCTCTACCGCAGAAGTGGAGAAATCGATATCTTGGGCGGAAACCGTAATCAAGCTATCCTTCAAGTGCAACTTCACCAAGCTGCTCGCCGGATTAGAAAAGACAGAAACACGCTTTAAAGCATTCAAGAAAGAGATACGATCGATCGTTACCTTAAACGGGTTTTCTTGAGGAATCACACTATTATAGTTCGGGTAACGCCCCTCGATCAAACGACAAACCATCTCGAAGTTCGTGCAAGTAATATACGCATTGTTATCATCAAACTTAATCAATACTTGCTCCGACTCCTTCGCCAACAAATTCTTCAATAAATTAGCCGGCTTCTTCGGCAAAATGAAAGAAGCCCGTTCCGGGGATTTCACCGCCAAGTTACGCAAGCGAACCAATTTATGTCCGTCTGATGCCACGAACGTCAAATCATCCGTATGGATATCGAAATAGACACCATTCATTACAGGGCGAAGCTCATCATCGGCTGTGGCGAACAAGGAACGACTGATGCCGTTTAACAGCATCTGGGCATCCATCGAGATAGAGATAGCGTTATCATTCAACGGCTTCTGCTGCGGATATGTGTCCCCTTTCTGACCGATAAAATTATACTTTCCATTCTGGAAATGAATGAAAATCTCCAAATTCTCATCATTGATATCAAAAGTAAGCGGTTGTTCGGGAAGCTCTTTCAGCGGATCGAGCAATATCTTGGCGGAAACCGCAAAGAGTCCGGCACCTTGGGCATTCATGACGTCTACGGAAGTCACCAACCGGGTCTCGGCATCGGAAGCTGTCACCGTAAGCGTATTTCCTTCTAGGTTAAAAAGGAAGCTGTCCAGAATCGGTAAAGAGTTCTTGGAAGCGATAACCTTGCTTATAGACTGTAAACGTGATAATAGCGCAGTGCTGGATACATCGAATCTCATAGCTTTAATTATTTTATCTTGTTATATTATTATTTCATACAAACTACCATTTGGATGGGAAGAGACGGGGCATGCCCTGTCTCTACAAATTAACCCAACAAAATTAAGAAAATATTTTGTTTGTAACCAACTATACTTTCAAAAGTTTAGGGCATAAAAAAAGCTCCCCTCCGCTTTATCGGAGAGAAGCCTCTTATATTCTTTTAATTCGCTAATTTATTATTTAGCGAAATAATCTTTTACTGCTTCGTTAGGGATCATTTCTTCTTGGAAGATGTATGCACCTGTTTTCGGAGACTTAACCATTTTAATCACTTTGGAATAAGTACGACCGTCACCTTTCTTAAATGTTGCAACTGCTTTTTTTGCCATCGTTTAAAATCTCCTATTACTTAATTTCTTTGTGTAACGTCATCTTCTTCAAAACCGGATTGTATTTCATCAATTCCAATCTCTGAGTAGTATTCTTTCTATTCTTCGTAGTGATATAGCGAGACATACCCGGCATTCCACTTTCCTTGTGCTCTGTACACTCAAGGATTACCTGTACTCTATTTCCTTTTGCTTTTTTTGCCATTTTCTATATCCTCCACAAATTATGCGTTCAAATAACCTTTTTCAGCCGCCATCTTGATAGCCGCATCCAAACCTAACTTATTGATTGTACGTAAGCCAGCCGCAGATATATTCAAGCTAACCCAGCAATCCTGCTCTACCCAGTAGAACTTCTTCGTAAACAGGTTGACATTGAACTTACGTTTCGTTCTTCTCTTTGAGTGAGAAACGTTGTTTCCAACCATTGCTCTCTTTCCAGTAATTTGACAAATTTTAGACATTTCTAATCTGTTCTTTTAAATTATACGAAATTTAAGTCAACTCCTGCTATGTGTCTTCCCTTTCTGAACTAGCATCATGAACAAAAACGAAGATTCTAATAGAGTCTTATCTTTACAGGGTGCAAAGGTAAGAATTATTTTGATTTATCCGCAAGAATTCTCAAATATTTTTTCCTCAACAAATCATGTCTTAAATTAGTTATAGGTATATAACAACATAACATGATATTCATTATGGCAAGAAGTTTTAAAGAAGCGATCCAGCATCGCCGGACACATTATGGAATAGGTAACAACTCTCCCATTTCCGACAACGAGATTCATGAGATTATTAAGACAGCGGTCACTCACGTTCCCTCCGCATTCAATTCGCAGTCTACGAGAATCGTACTGCTACTGGGTGAAAGCCACAAGAAGCTTTGGGAAATCGTAAAAGACACGCTTCGTAAAATCGTCCCCGCCGAAGCCTATAAGGCTACCGAGGCAAAGATAGATAATTCTTTCGAGGCTGGCTATGGCACGGTCCTCTTTTTCGAGGATACGGCGGTAGTAGAAGGCTTGCAGAAGCAATTCCCTTCTTATAAAGATAATTTCCCGGTATGGTCCCAACAGACATCGGCTATGCATCAACTCGCGATATGGACTATGCTGGAAGACGCCGGTTTCGGCGCTTCTCTGCAACATTACAACCCGTTGATCGACGAGGCGGTCGCTAAACAATGGCATATCAATCCGAACTGGAAACTGATCGCCGAGATGCCGTTCGGTACCTCTACGCAAGAACCGGGAGAAAAACAATTCGCCCCATTAGAGGAACGAATTTTAGTATTCAAATAATTATAATTAATGTATATGGAATATGACATAGCAATCATAGGCGGTGGACCTGCGGGTTACACCCCCGCCGAAAGGGCTTCGGAGAATGGGTTAAAAACCGCCGCCGAAAGGGCTTCGGAGAATGGATTAAAAACGATCCTTTTCGAGAAGAACGCTATCGGTGGCGTCTGCCTAAACGAGGGATGTATCCCGACAAAAACTCTTTTATACTCCGCCAAGATACTAGACAGTATCAAAAGTGCCTCCAAATATGGTATAGTGGCGATGAAAGACCCAAGTTTCGACTTGGCAAAGATTATCGACCGGAAGAACAAGACCGTCCGTAAACTTACGCTCGGGGTAAAAGCCCGGCTTACGGGTAACGGCGTCACCATCGTAGAAGGAGAGGCACGAATCACCGGAGAGGAGTTTGGAAATATACGGATTCACTGTGATGGAAAAGAGTATTTAGTGAAGAATGTGTTAGTATGTACAGGCTCTGAAACCGTGATCCCTCCTATCAAAGGATTATCTGAGGTCAAGTATTGGACTTCCCGGGAAGCCCTTGATCTCAACGATTTGCCAAAATCGTTAGCGATTATCGGTGGTGGCGTGATCGGAATGGAGTTCGCCTCATTCTTTAACAGTATGGGCGTAAAGGTGAAGGTAATCGAGATGCTACCCGAGATATTAGGGAATATGGATAAAGAAACCTCAGCGATGCTTCGATCCGAGTATAAGAAAAAAGGCGTAGAGTTTTTCTTGAATACCAAAGTTACAGAGGTATCCGCAGAGAAAGTCTTTGTTGAGAAAAACGGCAAGGCAGACACGATTGAAGCCGATAAAATATTGGTGAGCGTGGGCCGCCGTCCGATTACAAAGAGTCTGGGACTAGAAAATCTAGCGATCGAAATACAAGGGGCCGGTGTAAAGGTAAACGAACATATGCTGACTTCCCATCCACATGTATATGCGGCTGGAGATATTACCGGTTTTTCCCTGCTGGCACATACGGCTTACCGGGAAGCGGAAGTTGCCATACACCATATCCTAGGCATACCGGACGAGATGAGCTATAAAGCCATTCCGGCGGTAGTTTATACGAATCCGGAATTGGCGAGCGTGGGTAAGACAGAAGAGGAATTGGTAGCGAATGGGGAAAGTTTCCGTGTTCAAAAGATCCCGATGACCTATTCCGGACGTTTCGTCGCAGAGAACGAGAATGGTAATGGTTTATGTAAACTGATCACGGACGACGAGGATCGTATCATCGGTTGCCATCTACTAGGGAATCCGGCATCCGAGATTATCGTCACCGCCGGAATCGCTGTCGAGAATGGTTATACAGTCGATGAATTTAAGAAAAATATTTTCCCGCATCCGACAGTCAGTGAGATCCTCCACGAAAGTTTATATATCTAATAAAACGCCTAACTAAAACAGTTTCCTGATGCTTTGCATTCACAATACACAAACGGATCCATACTTCAATTTGGCCGCCGAAGAGTATCTGCTCAAGAATTTCAAAGAGAATATTTTCATGCTTTGGCAGAATGAACCATCAATCGTGATCGGTAAGCATCAGGATGTATGGGCCGAGGTAAATCTCAAATTCGTACAAGACCAACAAATCAAGATAGCACGCAGGTTTTCCGGTGGTGGTGCCGTTTACCATGATCCGGGAAACCTGAATCTTACATTTATAGAGACCGGCCAGATTATGCAGACCGACAAATATACCATCCAGATCATGAATTTTCTCAAGACATTGGGAGTACATGTCGAGATGGATGAACGGAAAGGACTAACTATCGGAGGATTTAAAATATCGGGTAGCGCACAGAGTATCCATAAGAATCGGTATATGCACCATGCTACCTTATTGTTTTCCACCGATCTGGATAGGCTCGTCACCTCCTTGAAAAGTACATCCCGTCAAACACCAGAGAAAACAGGAGGCAAACGATCGACATTCGTTAAATCTGTACGGAGTCCGGTCACGAATATCAGCGCTCATCTTCCGGCATCTATCTCCATCCAGCATTTTAAGAAAGCGCTTCTTTATTATTTCACGATCAATAATCCGGGCATACAGGATTATTCCTTCACGCAAGCAGACTTGGAAGCCATCTATAGGCTTAAAGAGCAGAAATATGCTACAGCCAGCTGGAACTTTAACACTTATACACTATAATACAGAAACTTACCTTCTTAATCTTTGTTCTTATTATATACCGTTTGTAGAGACGGGGTACGCCCCGTCTCCCACTATATGACAGTAATTAAAAAATCAAAATATGGCTACATTTGAGATAAAGATGCCTAAGTTGGGCGAAAGTATTACAGAAGGAACCATCATCTCATGGTCGGTAAAGGTAGGTGATACCGTAGAGGAAGATGATGTCCTTTTCGAAGTAAGCACAGCGAAAGTAAGCGCTGAGATTCCATCCCCCGTTGAGGGAAAAGTAAAACAACTTCTTTTTAATGAGGGAGACACCGTAGCGGTCGGTACAGTCGTAGCGATCCTTGAGATCGAAGGTGAAGGAGAGGATAACGGAGCTCAGCCGGAAACCTCGGAGGCTACTCAACCGAAAGAACAAGTCCCCGCTCCCGCCTCAGAGGAATTATCAAAGAATTCCCAAGAGGAAGATCGTTGGTATTCTCCCGTAGTATTGCAATTAGCGAAAGCTGCCGGTGTATCGCAAGATGAACTGGATCATATTCCGGGTACCGGATATCTGGGACGTCTCAGTAAGAAAGATATTCAAACGTATATCGATCACAAAAATAAAGGTACGGAAATGCCGAAACCGAAACAGGCTCCTGTTTCTTCCATGCAGCAAACGGCTACGAGCACGCCGATAATTACGGTAGCGCCGCCGACCGCTCCTTCCATGCCTATGACAGCGGCCACTCCATCCGCTCCACTCGCTCAAGGAGACGAGGTGAGAGAAATGGATCGTGTACGTAAGATCATTGCGGACCATATGGTATTATCGAAAAAAGTATCTCCGCATGTGACGTCGGTTATCGAGGTAGACGTGACCCGACTGGTTAACTGGCGTAAAAAAGTGAAGGATCAATTCTTCAAGCAAGAAGGCATCAACCTAACTTATATGCCGGCTATTACCGAAGCGACCGCCAAAGCGTTGAAAGCCTATCCATTAGTAAATTCATCTGTGGACGGTTACAATATCATCCTAAAGAAGCCTATTAATATAGGTATAGCGGTTTCCTTAAACGACGGAAATTTAATTGTCCCGGTTATACACGATGCCGATAAGCTGAACCTAAGTGGCCTCGCCTCACAAATAGATACCTTGGCGGCTAAAGCCCGTGAGAATAAGCTCGCCCCGGATAGCATCCAAGGCGGAACGTTCACGATTACGAATTTCGGAACCTTCAAGAGTCTGTTCGGCACCCCGATCATCAATCAGCCTCAAGTAGCGATCCTAGCCGTCGGTTATATCGAGAAGAAGCCTGCGGTAGTAGAGACGCCCGAGGGAGACACGATCGCTATCCGTCACAAGATGTACCTCTCACTCTCCTACGACCATCGTATCGTGGACGGAGCTTTGGCGGGAGCCTTTTTACGTTCCATCGCCGACGAACTAGAGAATTGGAACGCTTAATACATTATTATAATAGAACAACATGAAAAAGTATGATATAAAAACAACAGATAAGGAGACTCTCAGGAAATGGTTTTACCTTATGACGCTCGGAAGGGCGATCGATGAGAAGGCTCCCTCCTATTTATTGCAATCTCTCGGCTGGTCTTATCATGCCCCGTATGCCGGGCACGACGGGATACAACTCGCCATGGGACAAGTATTCGATAAGGATACGGACTTTCTCTTCCCCTATTACCGGGATATGTTGACGGTTCTCTCGGCGGGAATGACTGCCGAGGAGATCATCCTGAACGGTATCTCCAAGGCGACCGATCTGACCAGTGGCGGCCGCCACATGTCTAACCACTTCTCTAAGATGGAATGGCATATCGAGAACGTTTCTTCCGCTACGGCGACTCACGATCTCCATGCCGCCGGCGTGGCACGGGCGATGGTTTACTATGGACAGAAAGGCGTAGCGATTACCTCGCACGGTGAATCGGCCGCTTCCGAAGGCTATGTGTATGAGGCAATCAATGGCGCCAGCAATGAGCGACTGCCGGTTATCTTTGTCTTCCAAGACAATGGATATGGTATCTCTGTCCCCAAAAAGGACCAGACGGCCAATCGTAAAGTTGCCGATAACTTCTCTGGCTTCAAGAATTTACGTATTATCCATTGCAATGGAAAAGACGTGTTCGATTCCATGAATGCCATGACCGAGGCCAAAGAGTACGCGATCGCCAACCGGACTCCCGTGATCGTTCAGGCCAATTGCGTACGGATAGGCTCCCACTCAAACTCCGATAAACATACCTTGTATCGTGATGAGAACGAGCTTACCTATGTAAAGTCCGCCGATCCTTTATACAAATTCCATCGCATGCTGATTCGTTACGGACGTTTCACCGAGGAAGAATTGAAAGAGATCGCGGATCTAGCGGCTAAAGACCTGAAAGCCGCCAATCGGAAAGCGATGGCCGCCCCCGATCCCGATCCGTCTACCGTCAAGGATTACGTCCTCCCGGAACCTTATCAACCTCAAAAATACAAAGAAGGTGTTCAAAACGAGGAAGGAGAGAAAGAAACGCTAGTTACGGCGATCAACAAGACGTTGAAAGCGGAGTTCCGGCACAACCCGGATACGTTTATCTGGGGACAGGATGTAGCCAATAAAGAAAAGGGTGGCGTATTCAACATCACGAAAGGCATGCAGCAAGAATTCGGTATCGAGCGAGTCTTCAACGCCCCTATCGCCGAGGATTATATCGTAGGGACAGCGAACGGTATGTGCCGCTTTGACCCGAAGATCCATGTAGTGATCGAGGGCGCAGAATTCGCCGATTACTTCTGGCCGGCCGTCGAGCAATACGTGGAATGTACGCATGAGTATTGGCGCAGCAACGGGCAATTTACCCCAAACATCACTTTGCGCCTAGCCTCCGGAGGCTATATCGGAGGAGGGCTTTATCATTCCCAGACCATTGAGGGCACATTGACCTCATTACCCGGTGCCCGGATTGTTTATCCCTCTTTCGCGGATGATGCCGCCGGACTGTTGCGGACGAGTATGCGTTCTAAAGGCTTTACGCTCTATCTGGAACCGAAAGCGCTCTACAACGCGGTAGAAGCCTCCACCTTTGTCCCCGAGGATTTCGAGGTTCCGTTTGGGAAAGCCCGTATCCGCCGTCCGGGAAAAGATCTGACGATCATCACTTATGGCAATACGACCCATCTTTGCCTCAACGTAGCCGAGCTTCTTTACAAAGAAAAAGGCTGGGAACTGGAGGTTATCGATCTTCGTACCTTGATACCATTGGATAAAGAGGCGATCTTCAACTCGGTGAAGAAAACCAGTAAAGTATTGATCGTACATGAGGACAAGGTCTTCTCTGGCTTCGGAGCGGAAATTGCCGGCATCATCGGCTCGGAACTATTCCAGTACTTGGATGCTCCGATCCAACGGGTAGGTTCCCTATTCACTCCGGTTGGTTTCCATCCGGTCTTGGAACGGGCCATCCTCCCCAACGAGGAGACCATCTATCATGCGGCAAAAGAACTGCTGCTTTATTAGATCCACATTCGTTAAATCTTTAAAAGCATCACAATGAAAACAGGATTATTTTACGGAACGGGCACAGAGAAAACAACCTTTGTCGCCAATAAAATAAGAAAAGCTTTCGGGGAGGATCAGATCGATATCATCCCTATTGAAAGCGCATGGAAAAGAGATTTCGAGGCTTACGACCATATAATCGCAGGAACCTCTACTTGGTTCGATGGCGAACTTCCCACCTATTGGGACGAGATCATCCCGGAACTGGTCACTTTAGACCTTAAAAATAAGAAGGTCGCTATTTTCGGTCTTGGAGATCAAACGAATTATCCGGATAATTTCGCCGATGGAGTCGGCATACTGGCGGACGCTTTCACCTCCTGTGGAGCGACTTTAGTAGGCGAGACCTCTTCGGATGATTATTTCTTTAATGCCTCCAAAGCCTTGAAAAATGGCAAACTACTTGGCTTAGTCCTCGATTTGGAAAACCAACCGGATCAAACCGACAAACGAATCGAGCGATGGGTGAAGCAATTGAAGGAGGCGTTTGGATAAAGAAGAATGCATCTTAAACTCGTAAACGAGAACTAAACAGAAAGCGTAACGAATCACTCCACGGGTTTGTTACGCTTTCAGTCTATACGCCTGTCTTTCATACACATACTGTGCCAGCATCTGCCATCGCCTTGGCACAGCTGTGCCACACTGATGGCATACCCGTGCCATAGTGATGGCAAGCCCGTGCCACGCCGATGGCAAAGCTGTGCCACCTAGATGGCAAACATACTTTATTAGCGAGACGCTAATTAGTTAAACATTTGACTAATCCGAGAAAAAACGCTATCTTCGCGCCCAGCAAGTTTAAAAGAATTATAAGTAATGGTAGAAGGTAAAGAATTCCGGGAACTTATGTTACAAGTTGTCCGCACACGCATGGCATTTCGTCGGTCTATGCAACGAACGCTGAAAAAGAACAACGCCGGTATAACATTTGAGATGCTTCAAATCTTGAGTTGCCTATGGCACGAACAAGGTATCACCCAACAGGTCTTGGCAGAGAGAACGGCAAAGGATAAGGCTTGTCTGACAAACCTAATGAACAATTTAGAGAAGAAAGGCTACGTCCATCGGAAAGAAGATCCCGAGGACCGGAGGAACAAACTGGTTTTCCTAACCCCGGAAGGAGAAGAATTCAAAAAGCAAATTCGCCCGATCCTTGATCAGGTTTATGTACATGCGGAGCATATTATCGGAATAGAGAACGTAGAAACCATGTTATCCGAATTAAAAGCAGTACATAATGTCCTTGAGAATATATAAAAAGCACGTATTGAGCCTCTTTTGTATGACGGTCGCTACATTTCCGGCAATCGCCCAAACGGATTCGCTCTTCTTGACCATCGACCAGCTTTTTGAGAGAGGCGTACGGCACAGTCTGCAGATCCAAGCAGACATCTTAAAAGAATCGATAGCGCGAGAGAGAACGCATACGGCCCGTTCCGCACAATTACCAGACCTGCAAATCGGCTTGAAAGGTGGATATGTAGGGCAACCGATCCTCTTTGAGCAAGGGCTTGCCCACCCGACTCGCCCGGAAGCGCCCGATTGGTCCCAGAACTATGCCATCGACCTTACCCAACCGATATACCAAGGCGGTAAAATCCGGTATTCCATCCGGAAAGCGGATCTGGAGAAAGAAGTCGCCTCTTTACAAACGCTCACAGACCAGAGTGAGATCAAGCTCAGTCTATTAAATCAATACATCGGTCTTTTCAGCCTGTTTAAACAACGTGAGGTGCTTTCCCGTAATATCGAGGAATCGGAACGCCGCCTGCAAGATATCCGGCGTATGAAAAAAGAGGGACTGATAACCAATAACGACGTATTAAGAAGCGAGATGCAATTAACCAACGACCGCCTATCCTTGCAAGAAACGGATAATAGCCTCATACTGGTATCACAGCAATTGGATATCCTGATCGGTCTCGATGAGAATCTGTTGCTCAAGCCAGACACCACGTTACTGGACCAAACCGTATCTTTAGAAACTTACGAAGATTATGTAGCCCAAGCCTATTCCAATGATCCGGCGATACGTCTACTCCGGAAACAAACAGAGTTAGCCCAAAACGATATACGTTTGACTAAAGCCTCATCGCTACCCAGCCTATCGCTATATGCGTCGAACACATTGGCACGTCCAGTCTCCCGAACATTAGCGGATATGTACAATAACAACTGGAACATAGGTCTGTCGCTCTCCTACCCTTTATCCTCTTTATATAAAAACAACCATAAGATAAAGGAAAGCAAATGGATGGTCTCGTTACATAAAAACGAGGAGGAACAGAAAAAACAGAAAATCCGTATAGAAGTGCGCACCGCGTTCTTACGTCATAAGGAAGCTCTACAAGAAGTGGAAGCCTTGAAGTTATCCGTACGGCAAGCTCAAGAGAACTACAGGATCATGCAAAACCGGTATTTAAACCAATTGGCGATCCTAACCGACTTACTCGACGCGAACTCGGTTCTCCTCAACGCGGAGCTACAGCTCACGAATACCCGTACCCACGTGATTTACACTTACTATCAACTACAGAAGGCTTGCGGCCGTCTCTAAAAAGAAACAACGACTATGGCAAACGAATTAAAAGAGAAACATCAAAGACTAAAGAAAGTAAGGACACGGAATATAGTATTAAACTCCATATGTATCCTTTTAGCCGGTTCCGGCATTTGGTGGACAGCCAATTATTTCTGGCGTTACATCAATTATGAGGTGACAAACGATGCCTTTGTGGACCAATATATCGCCCCACTAAATATACGTGCCTCCGGCTACATAAAAGAGGTCCGTTTCAAGGAACACCAGTACGTTCACCAAGGGGACACACTTCTCATATTGGACGATCGGGAATATCGGATCAAGGTAAAAGAGGCAGAGGCCGCGTTGATCGACGCCCAAGGATCACAAGACGTACTTCGTTCCGGTATCGAGACCTCCCATACGAACATCGCCGTACAAGACGCCAACATCGCCGAGGCTAAAGCCAAGCTTTGGCAATTGGAACAGGATTATCACCGATTTGAGCGGCTGCTGAAAGAAGAATCGATCCCCGAGCAACAATACGAGCAATCCAAGGCCGCTTTCGAGGCGGCGCAAGCCCGATATCAGGCGTTGGTGGAACAAAAGAAAGCCGCTTTCTCCCAATTCACCGAAACCAGCAAGAAGACAACAGGAGCCGAGGCGGCGATCTTACGAAAAGAAGCGGATCTAGATTTAGCGAGGTTAAACCTTTCCTATACCGTTATAACCGCCCCTTACGACGGTCATGTAGGCAGACGGACCTTAGAGCCCGGACAATACGTGCAAGCCGGACAAACGATATCCTACCTCGTACGAGATAAAGACAAATGGATCACGGCCAATTACAAGGAGACCCAGATCCCCCACATCTATATCGGGCAGAAAGTACGTATCAAGGTAGACGCGTTGCCGGGAAAGATATTCAACGGGGAGGTAACCGCAATCTCCGACGCCACAGGCTCCAAATACTCATTAGTCCCGACCGATAATTCCGCCGGAAACTTCGTCAAGGTACAACAACGTATCCCGGTACGGATAGACTTGGAAAATCTATCGCAAGAAGATACGCAATATTTAAGAGCAGGCATGATGGTTGAAACAGAAGCCTTACGCAAATGATCACGATGAAAGAGCTTGGGGCACCGATCCGCCAATGGGTGCCGGACTGGTTAGGATTGATCTGTATCTTCATCGTTATCCTTCCGGTCACGATGCTAAACGGCTCGTACACCGGCAGTATGCTGGAGGTATCAAACACGCTAGGCACGAACACCGAGGATATAACCATGGGATATTACGCGGCAGCGGCGGGAATGGCGGTATCCTATCCGATTATCCCGAAGATACTGGAAGCCTTCTCCATCAAATTCTTATTGTTGGCGGATTTAGTCGCCCAGTTCTTCCTAAGCTGGATCTGTGCCCGCTCCCAGAACGCCGACATATTGATCGTCTGTAGTTTCGCGATCGGTTTCCTGAAAGGGTTTCTCATGCTGTGGTTTATCCGGTACTCGCAAAAGATATTCAGCCCTAAAAATATACGTAGCCAATTCTATTCTTACTTCTATCCTTTTGTTTTCGGAGGGGGACAAGCATCCATGCTTGTTACCGCACAGTTAGCCTACCATTACGACTGGAAATATATGTATTACTTCATGATGCTAATGATTTTATTGGCCATAGTAATGGTAATCATCTGCTTCCGCCATAACCGGCCGATCAAGTCCATCCCCTTGGCCGATCTACACATCCGGGAAATGTTCATCATATCCATCGGATTGTTAATGCTTATGTATGTCATTAATTACGGGAAAGTACTCGACTGGATGGCATCCCCCAAGATTTGCCTTTATATCATGATCGCCCCGATATTGATCGCTTTATTTATTTGGTATCAATATCATTCGGAACGTCCGTACGTGAATCTGGCGCCTTTATACCAACCGAAAGCCATTATCGGTTATTTCTATATGATGCTTGTCATGTTTTTCAGTACTTCGACTACCTTGTTGACCAGCTACCTGACCAGTATCTTAAAGGTAGACAGCACTCACACCTATTCCCTTTATACTTATTTGCTTCCGGGATATGTCTTGGGGGCGTTCATCTGTTTTTGGTGGTTCCGGTGGCAACGTTGGCGGTTTCGTTTCTTGATAGCGGGAGGAATGAGTTGTTTCGTCCTGTTCTTCGGGAGCCTTTATTTCGGGATCTCACCGGATAGCAGATACGAGATGCTCTACTTTCCTATATTCCTCAGGGGATTGGGCATGATGGTTCTTATCATAGCTTTCGCCTTATTTGCCGTGGAAGATTTAAATCCTAAATATTTATTGTCAAACGCTTTCTTTCTCATCATTTTCCGTTCAGTATTATCCCCCATCATGGCGACTTCTTTTTACAGTAATATACTATATCGCTTGGAACAAAAATATATGTATTCCTTATCAGAAACCGTTACGCTGGCCGATCCTCTAGCCGCCTCACGCTATAACCAAGCGCTTGGCAATGCCTTGACCCAAGGGCATCCCTACGACGAGGCAGCGCAAATGGCTACCAATACACTCTATAATACGTTACAGCAACAAAGCTTATTATTGGCGTTAAAAGAGATACTGGGGTATTTATTAGTCATCTCCTTATGCATAGCGATCGTATCCCGCTTTATCCCATTCCATAAAACCATCCGTGTTACATTCGCCAAGACAGGAGATGATATGGTTTGATCAAACTATGCCCGGCTGCAAATCTATCAGCCGGCATCTGCCTTTTTGTCATTTATAGTTTATCCGAAACATTTTGGCATTCGTTTTGTATAGGAATAGGCGGATCTTGAGAATGATCAGGATCAGGAATACGCACAAAATAACAATAAAAATAATAAGATATTCAGACTATGAGCAGTAAACAAGGTAACATCGGAGTAACATCGGAAAACATCTTTCCGATTATCAAGAAGTTCTTATACAGTGATCACGAAATCTTCCTTCGTGAACTTGTTTCTAATGCGGTAGACGCTACCCAGAAGTTAAAAACGCTTTCTTCCGTAGGCGAGTTTAAAGGCGAACTCGGCGATTTGACCGTACAGGTTAAGTTCGATGACAAAACGATCACGATCTCTGACCGGGGTATCGGTATGACGGCCGAGGAGATCGATAAGTACATCAACCAGATCGCTTTCTCTGGCGCCGAGGAGTTCGTTGAGAAATACAAGAACGACGCCGCTTCTATCATCGGTCACTTCGGTCTTGGTTTCTACTCCTCTTTCATGGTTTCCAAGAAAGTAGAGATCGTGACGAAATCGTACAAAGAAGGCGCTGTTCCCATGAAATGGAGCTGCGACGGTACGCCGGAATACTCCTTGGAGGAAACGACGAAAGAGGATCGCGGTACCGATATTATCCTGTATATCGACGACGAGAATAAAGATTTCTTGAACAAGGATAAGATCAATGGCTTATTGACAAAATACTGCCGTTTCTTACCGGTTCCTATTGCGTTCGGCAAGAAGCAAGAGTGGAAGGATGGCAAATATGTAGATACGGACGAAGATAACGTAATCAACGACACCAAACCGGCATGGGTTCGCAAACCGGCCGATATGACCGACGAGGATTACAAGAAGTTCTATCGTGACTTATATCCTATGACGGATGAGCCGTTGTTCTGGATTCACTTGAACGTAGACTATCCGTTCAACTTGACCGGTATCTTATATTTCCCTCGCATCAAGAGCAATATCGACTTGCATCGTAACAAGATCCAGTTATATTGCAACCAAGTATTCGTTACGGATTCCGTAGAGGGTATCGTTCCTGAGTTCTTGACATTATTGCATGGTGTATTGGATTCGCCGGATATCCCGTTGAACGTATCCCGTTCCTATTTGCAAAGCGATCAGAACGTGAAGAAGATCTCCAACCACATCACGAAGAAGGTGGCAGACCGCTTGGAAGAGATCTTCAAGAACGACCGCCCGCAGTTCGAGGAGAAATGGGATAGCTTGAAACTATTCATCCAATATGGTATGTTGACTGATGAGAAGTTCTACGACCGTGCGGTTAAGTTCGCCTTATTCAAGGACGTCGAAGGCAAATACTTCACTTTCGAGGAATACAAGAACTTAATCAAGGACAACCAGACAGACAAAGAGGGTAACTTAATCTATCTGTATACCACCAATAAAGACGAGCAATACAGCTATATACAAGCCGCAAAGGACAAAGGTTACAGCGTCTTGGAAATGGACGGACAATTGGATGTACACTTGATCGGACAATTGGAGCAGAAGTTCGAGAAGAGCCGCTTCGTTCGTGTGGATAGCGATACGATCGATAACCTGATCCGCAAGGAAGACTCGAATAAGGTAACCTTGAGCGAGGAGCAGAAAATGGCCATGCAGGAAGTATTCAAGAGTCAGATGCCGAAATTGAACAAGACCGAGTTCTACGTAACATTCGAGGCATTGGGCGAAAACGCGAACCCTGTCATGTTGACACAAAGCGAGTATATGCGAAGAATGCGTGAGATGTCCGCTATGCAACCGGGTATGTCTTTCTATGGCGAGATGCCGGATAGCTTCAACTTCGTATTGAATACGGATCATCCGTTGATCAAGAAAGTATTAACTGAAGAGGAGCAAGCTTGCGACGAGAAGTTAAAACCGATCCTTAGCGATATCAAAGGGTGGGAGGCTCGTCAAGCCGACTTACGTGAGGCTCAAAGCAAAAAGAAAGAAGATGAGATCACGGCGCAAGAGAAAGAGGATATGACCAACACCAACCATAAGCTGGATGAGCTTCGTGAGCAACGCAACCAAGTTCTCGCCGAGTACGCCGGTACGAACAAGACAGTTAGTCAGTTGATCGACCTTGCTTTGTTAGGAAACGGTATGCTGAAGGGAGAGGCCTTAAGCCAATTCATCAAACGTAGCGTAGAACTGATCGGATAAACCAATCCTCACATATATAAAAAACCGTTCCTTCTCGGGGGAACGGTTTTTTTAGTTTCAGCCCACGACATCCTCGACCACTTTCCGCAACCTATCCAAGTTCATCTCGCCGGATTGTCTCCACAAAGCCTCCCCTTTCCGTAGCAGGATAAAAGTAGGAATCGATTCCACCGTATACAAATCGGCAAGAGCGCTCTCCTCCTCGATATTGATTTGTACCACTTCTAATTTTCCTTTCTCCAATTCCTTGAACTCCTTCACGATCGGCATCATTTTCTGGCAATGAGGGCACCAATCCGCATAAAACTCAGCCATGACCAAAGCACCAGTCTCCATAACGGTCTTATTCCGCTCTTCCCTATTCAATTCTTTCTCTTTCATAACATCTTCTGTTTTAATTGTATTGATAACTCAACAATACGAAAAAACAAAATGTTTATGTTTCTAAAGAAATACTTCTTACATTTGGAGAAGAAAAACAGATTGGGTTCATATGAGGAAAATAACAGTTATCATAGCCTTATTCCTTGCTGCCATTCAGATTGTTTCCGCCCAGAAAGTAGGGTTGGTACTCAGTGGCGGCGGTGCCAAAGGAGCGGCACATATCGGAGTGATCAAGGCGCTGGAAGAAAATAATATACCGATCGATTACATTACCGGTACCTCCATCGGGGCGATTATCGGTAGTTTATACGCCATGGGATATTCCCCCGAGGAGATGCTGGAGCTGATGCTTTCCAAGGAGTTCTCCTATTGGCAAACAGGTACGGTGGAGGAGCAATATACCTATTATTTCAAGGAGCCTTACCCGACCCCGGAATTCGCGCATTTCTCCATCGATATGTCCGATTCCCTACAGATCAAGGCTAGCTTCTTACCGCAAAGCTTGATCAATCCCATACAGATGAATCAGGCGTTCATGGCCTTGTTCTCGCAGGCGACGGCAAAGGCGGGGTGGAATTTCGACAACCTGTTTGTCCCTTTCCGTTGCGTGGCCTCGGATATATATACTAAAAAGCCGATCATCTTTAAGAATGGGGATCTGGGAGACGCCGTACGTGCCTCCATGACTTTCCCGTTTTTCTTCCAGCCCATATGGAAAGACAGTATTCCTTTATTCGATGGAGGTATCTACGATAATTTCCCGGTAGGCCCGATGAAAGACGCGTTCCACCCGGATTTCATTTTCGGATCGACGGTATCGGGAGGGAATAAAAAGCCTTCGGAGAATCCTTATAACCAGATCGAGACCATGATCATGCAAAAGACCGATTACGAGGTACCGGAGGAAGATGGCATGATGATTAAATTCAGTTTTCCCACCGTCTCCTTATTGGATTTCCAGAAAGGTAAGGAGCTTATGGACATCGGGTATAAACGTACCCTTTCCATGATCGACTCCATCAAGCAACGGGTTCCCCGGGAAGTGCCTTTAAATGAGGTTACCGAAAGAAGAAAAGCCTATAAAGAGAACCTTCCCCCGCTGATCTTCCGCAATATTTACGTGACGGGCGTATCCGAGGCCCAGCGTAAATACATAGAGGCCCAATTACACAGGGATATCAATAACGAGTTCTCCATGGAAGAGTTCAAGCGGGCTTATTTCAAGATGCTGACCTATTCCAAGATTAGGGAAATCATGCCGCATGCCGTTTATAACCGGAAAGAGAAGAAATTCGATCTTTACCTGGACGTGAAGATGAAAGAAGAGATCACGGTTGGCTTCGGTGGAAACGTATCGTCTCATCAAGCGAATCAATTATACCTAGGATTGGGGTATCAATATCTGGGACGGTTCGCCGCCGACGTAAACTCGAACTTTCAAGTGGGTAACTCCTTTAGTGGTGTCATGTTGAGTGGCCGGATGTACCTGCAAACGCAAATCCCCACTTATTTAAATTGGCAAGGAGTCTTCTCGGACAAGAAATACACGGAAAGCCAATCCCTCTTTTATGAGGATATAGTGCCCGCCATGATTAAGCAGAAAGAACTGTACATGAAACTAAAATTAGGCTTCCCCTTCCTCAACCACGCGAAAGCGGAGATCGGGTTCGCCTACGGACGGTTGAACGATTTCTATTTGCAGAGCACCACGATACCTTTCCCGAACGCCTCTTTCGACCATAGCTGGTACGATTTATTCAGCGGCTCGTTAAGTATCGAGCAAAACTCACTCAACACCAAACAATACCCGATAAGCGGAAAACAGCAATTCCTAATCGCCCAATACGTAACCGGTACGGAGAAGTATACCCCATCCCCCACTTCCGCCACGACGGAAGCCCCGATTGGTCGCAAAGTGCATAGCTGGCTGCAACTGAAAGGGCGCTGGAACCAATACCAGACGCTGAGCAACCGTTTCAACTTAGGTTATTTGGCGGAAATGGTCATATCCAGCAAGAACCTCATGAATAACTATACGGCTAGCGTATTACAGGCCCCGGCGTTTACCCCGACACCCCATAGCGAGATTGTATTCAACGAGGCGTTCCGGGCGAACCAATATGTGGCTTTTGGGCTTTCCCCGATCTTGAAGTTAAGCAAGCTTCTGCACTTCCGGTTGGATATGTATGGCTTCGCTCCACTCTATGAAATACAAAAGACGGTGCCGGAAAACAACCCGTATGTCGGAATCCCGCATTATGGTAAGTTTTTGCACTCGTTTAATTATATGGGTGAAGCGGCGGTCGTATTGCAATTGCCATTCTTATGTATCAGTCTGTACGCCAACGGATACAGTTATCCGAAGGAGAATTTCAACTTTGGCTTAAACATTGGTTACCTGATCTTCAATCCAAAAATGTTAGATTAAATTCGCAAAAAAGTAGTCGAAACGTTTGCATATTTAAAACAAAAACGTACCTTTGCACTCGCAATCACGAAACAATGGCCGCGTAGCTCAACTGAATAGAGTAGCTGACTACGGATCAGCCGGTTACAGGTTTGAATCCTGTCGCGGTCACCATTCGAAGATAGCAATAGAATATATCTTGGCTTGAATATTCAAATTCATTTACAGATTGGCTCGCTAGCTCAACTGAAAAGAGCATCTGACTACGGATCAGAAGGTTAAAGGTTTGAATCCTTTAGGAGTCACTTGAATATTCAAATTCATTTACAGATTGGCTCGCTAGCTCAACTGAATAGAGCATCTGACTACGGATCAGAAGGTTATAGGTTTGAATCCTATGCGAGTCACTTGAGAATCCTTATTTCATCCAGCGTCTTCGGAAGCAATGAAATAAGGATTTTTTCAATTTCTACCGGTCGTATCATTATTATTCATATATTCGCAGTTAATACAAAGAATATTTTATTTAAGATAAAAGGTAAACACTTGAAAGCACACTATAAAACTTCTATAGCCATAAGTCTAATCGTCATTATCGTATTAGTGATCTTACGTACTACTGTTACCGGACAAGATAGCATCAAATTCATCGACAATACCGATGATCAGCCAATCGATCAACAAAACAGCGACTCTATAGACCTTCGTTATTCCAATGAGTACCAAAGTTGGAAACAAACCTCGGACACGACTTTCCGCAGTTTGTTTAATGGGAACCAACAAGCTGATATCTTGGCCGAACATCCCGGAATGATGGTATTATGGGCAGGATACGCTTTCTCCAAAGATTATCTAAGTCCCAGAGGGCATATGTATTCCATAGAAGATCTATACAAAAGCCTGCGGACCGGCGCTCCCATGACCCCGACGAGTGGTCCCCAGCCTGCCGCATGCTGGGCATGTAAAAGTCCGGACATACCCCGCTTATTAACGACCACCAATGCCAAGACCTTATATAAGAAGAAATGGGCGGAGCTAGGCAACGAGATCGTGAATCCAATCGGATGCGCAGACTGCCATGAGCCGCAGAGCATGGGATTGCGCGTGACCCGCTCATTCTTGAAAAGTGCCTATAAGCGCAACGGATTACGTATAGAGGACGCAACCGAGCAAGAGATGCGATCTCTAGTATGCGCCCAATGCCACGCCGAATATTATTTCCAAGGAGAAGATCGTATACTAGCCTTACCTTGGGATCAAGGTTATACAGTAGAAAATATAGAAGCCTATTACGATAGCATAAACTTCACCGATTTCACCCATAAATTAAGCCGGGCACATTTGATAAAGGCGCAACATCCGGATTTCGAGTTATTCCAGATGGGCATTCACGGGCAAAGAGGCGTTTCCTGCAGAGAATGCCATATGCCTGCTATCGGGGAAGATGAGAACCGGTACAACAACCATCATATCAAAAGCCCGTTGGCGATGATAGACCGTACTTGCCAAGCCTGCCACCGGGAAAGTGAGGAGACCTTACGCAAGGATGTTTATGAACGGCAAAACAAAGTCTACGCCATACGCATGCGTGTAGAGGAAGAATTGACAAAAGCCCATATAGAAGCGAAATTCGCTTGGGACAAAGGCGCTACGGAATCTCAAATGAAAAACGTATTAAAACTGCTCCGGCAGGCACAATGGCGTTGGGACTTCGCCGTGGCCTCACACGGGGCGGCTTTCCACGCGCCCCAAGAAGTCACACGTATCTTGGGCAGCGGACTCGATAAGTCTACCCAAGCCCGCATCCAGATCATGAAGGTCTTAGCGCAGCTAGGCTATACCCAAGACGTTCCGATGCCGGATATCTCCACGAAAGCGAAAGCCCAGCAATATATCGGCCTCGATATGGAAGCCGAGCAACAGGCCAAACAAAAGTTTTTAGAAACCGTCATCCCCCAATGGCAGGAAGAAGCGAGGGCCAATAAACGATTCATCGAAGGTAATTAAGTTCTTTCCTCCAGCTCCAACCCCGGGGTATAAGGTAGCGAGATCGTAAACTTACTACCTACACCAACCTCGGATTCAAGCGATATGCTTCCATGAAACGTATGAACGATACTCTGGCAGATCGCTAACCCCAAGCCTGTACCTTGGGCAAACTCATCTAGTTTCTGGAAACGCTCGAATACCTTTTCCTTTTTATCATCAGGAATGCCCTTACCCGTATCTTTCACGGAAATAAGGATCGATTTTCCATCTGCGCTAAGTTCGTATCCGATCTCGATATATCCCTTAGCGGTAAACTTCACCGCATTATTAATGAAATTGGTACAAACCTGCGTCAACCGGAAATGATCCGAACGGATGATAAGAGGTTCATGGGGAACCCTTATCTTTAACTCCACTCCCTCCGGCATCATCAATTGATGCGTATGGAAGATATCTCCCATCAGTTTACTCAGATCGAGGTTCTCATAAGAGAAAGACATGCTACCGGATTCTATGCGTGATAGATCCAAGATATCGTTGATCAGCTTAAGCAACAGGTCACTGTTTTTGGTAATCAGATCTATAAACTCCGCCTTTTCCTCCGGTTCCAAAGGCATATCCGAATTGAGCAATTGGGAGAAGCCTACGATCGCATTCAGAGGCGTACGTATCTCATGGCTCATATTCGCCAGAAAGACTAATTTCATCCGATCGGATTCCTCCGCTTTCTGGCGGGCGGCTATAAGGCTATTCTCCGTATCTTTTATCCGCTGGATATTCAAGCATAAGCCACTTACCTCAACAGCTTCGTCACCGGAAACCGAATCTTTCTCATTCTTATTTTGGGCATAGCGAAATTCCCACCACTCATACCCCTTCTTATTAAAGTTACAACGACGTTGCGTCACTTTCCGGGAAAGAAAGCCACTATCCAGCAGATTCCGGTCTCGAAGGAAATTATCCAGTTCTTCAGGATGTATAGCATCCTGAAACTCCTCGATTTTCATCGGTACACAGGGCATACCTAAATAATGGTAGAATCTATTATCAAACTCGAATACCCCTTTGCTATACCGAAAAGCGAAAATGTTGCCGCTATCCAACGCAAAAGAAAGAAAAGTCTTCTCCCTTTTTAACTTCTCCTGCGCATCCTTCTTATGTAAAGCCTCCTGTATATATCGCTTTCTTTGGTAACTAAAAAGCAGAAGCAACATCACCACCAGAATAAAGCCGGCAGCCCATATATAATATTTATATTGAACGACAAACGGCATATTCGCAATAATAGCTCCTTCCGGCAATTTACTACTATCAATGCCCCAACGTTCTAACACACCGTAATCAAAAACATAAGCCTTGTTACTCCCTTCGATTTGCGGAAAATCGGACGGGGGCGTTCCTTTCAAGATAGAGACGACCCGGTTTACAGCCCCCTCTACCTCATCCTTAAAGACAGTGACATACCCGCCAACTACGCCATTCTGATTTCCGATCAACTCATTGATCACGGAGAAACATGGAAAGGCGCTGAGCCGCCCCAACGAGATTGTCATATAATCCCTCTTGGTTGCCAGATACGCTTTATTATAATAATTCTCGCCGAATCCCTTAATCAGGGCATTCGCCGATTTCGTACTGAGTGTGCTTATATACATCGTATCCGGCTTTATCTTAGGTATATCCGATATCGAAATCCCGTTCTTTCCGGATAAACGTACCCGATCCAAGGAATATATATTGTTCACGGCACAAATATCCTGAATCTGCGCATTCATGTCCGCCAGCATCATATTATCCTGAAAGGTATCATCCGAGACTCTTATGACGATGCAATTACCAACAAGCCGCCGTATCAATTCTATATTCCTCTTATAATCCGGTTTATCATAAAAGCCCGTCATATTCGGATATTTCCGGATGATCGGGATATTGGGATAACTAACCCCCATAAACACGACCGGGATCGATTTAGCGAGGGGATGCCTGCTACTTATCAAAGCGTTTAAGGCTTGATCGTCATTGACCAGAATAATATCCGGGTTCCATGTCGATAACCCATTCAGTTTCTTGAATAATTTCTGTCGCTGTTGCTTCTCCGAATATTGCTCACAATCCAAATAAAAAGAATAGACACTCGCATGTATCCCCTTCTTCCGCAATTCACTCGACATGATTTCCTTCATCTTCTCATAGGCGGGAAAATGTTTTTCGTAAGATTGAATCACGAGTATACGCTTCTCCTCCGATAAGTCTGTAGAGGATTTACATGATATACAGGTAACAAAGAGAAATATGATAGATATTATTCCAAATAAGCGCTTAGCTGGCATATCGTTCCTTTAAGGTGTTTTCTATGACTTTACAAAACTAAAGATTTATTTCGTACATTTGAGCATATTTTTCACGAAATACAATCAAAACATCAAATACATGAAACAAGAAATCCAATTAAACGAACACAACAAGCAAGAGTATCCTCCTATGCACACGGCGGAACATATCTTAAACCAGACAATGGTGCGGATGTTCGGATGCCCCCGGTCTAAGAACGCACACATAGAGAGGAAGAAGTCTAAATGCGATTATCTATTGGCGGAGGAGCCTAGCGCAGAGGCCATGGCTGAGGTCGAGAAGAAGATAAACGAGGTGATCGACCGGCACCTACCCGTAACCATCGAGTTCATGCCAAAAGAAAAGGCCGGCGGTATCGTGGATTTAAGTAAATTGCCCGATGATGCCAGCGATACATTACGTATCGTACGCATAGGCGATTACGATGCCTGCGCATGTATCGGATCGCACGTGGCGAATACATCCGAGATCGGACATTTCAAGCTATTGAATTACGACTATGCCGACGGGAGATTACGGCTACGTTTCAAATTGGTATAAAATTTAAAGCAAGCGCAAACAGCCAAATGAAATATTTTGTGTAAGTTTGCAAGCGATTAAAAGAACATTTTAATACAGACATTAAATACAATAGTTATGCAAACAATTGACAATTTCAATTTTGCCGGCAAAAAGGCATTTGTAAGAGTTGACTTTAACGTTCCATTGGACGAAAACTTCAACATCACCGACGACACTCGTATGCGTGCCGCTCTT
>NZ_FR885276.1:84052-104960 GCF_000436315.1 Parabacteroides sp. CAG:2
CTACATGAATGAAGATCTTAGCGGATGGTGGTAGCGTAATTATCGGTTCTCACCTAGGCCGTCCGAAAGGCGTTACTGAGAAGTTCTCCTTGAAACACATATTGAAACACCTTTCTGAGTTGTTAGGCGTAGATGTTCAGTTTGCAAACGACTGTATTGGCGAAGAAGCCGGCGCTAAGGCTGCCGCTTTGCAACCGGGCGAAGCTTTGTTGCTTGAGAACCTTCGTTTCTACGCTGAGGAAGAAGGCAAACCAAGAGGTTTGGCTGAAGACGCTTCCGACGAGGAGAAGAAGGCTGCCAAGAAAGCCGTTAAAGAAAGCCAGAAAGAGTTCACGAAGAGATTGGCTTCTTACGCTGACTGCTATGTAAACGACGCGTTCGGTACCGCTCACCGTGCTCACGCTTCTACGGCTTTGATCGCTGACTACTTCGATACGGACAACAAGATGTTCGGTTATTTGATGGAGAAAGAAGTGAAGGCTGTCGATAAGGTTATGAACGACATCCAACGTCCGTTCACCGCTATCATGGGTGGTTCTAAGGTTTCCTCTAAGATCGAGATCATCGAGAACTTGTTGAACAAGGTAGACAACTTGATCATCACGGGTGGTATGACTTATACTTTCACGAAAGCGCAAGGCGGTAAGATCGGTAAGTCTATTTGCGAGGACGATAAGTTGGATCTTGCTCTTGATTTGATCAAGAAAGCGAAAGAAAAAGGCGTAAACTTGGTATTGGCTGTTGACGCTAAGATCGCTGACGATTTCAGCAACGACGCTAAGACCGATTTCGCTCCGGTAGATCAGATTCCTGATGGTTGGGAAGGTCTTGACATAGGTCCGAAGACCGAGGCTATCTACGCTGACGTTATCAAGAACTCTAAGACGATCCTTTGGAACGGTCCTACGGGTGTATTCGAGTTCGAGAACTTTACGCACGGATCTCGCACGGTTGGCGAGGCTATCGTTGAGGCTACGAAGAACGGCGCTTTCTCTTTAGTAGGTGGTGGCGACTCTGTTGCTTGCGTTAACAAATTCGGTTTGGCTAACGGCGTATCTTACGTTTCTACAGGTGGTGGCGCTCTTCTTGAGGCTATCGAAGGTAAGGTTCTTCCAGGTATCGCAGCTGTAAAAGGCGAGGCTTACAAATAATCAGATAAGTAAGTGATTTAATAAAAAATCCCCCGGGACGCTCGAGATATTCGAGATGTCCCGGGGGATTTTCTTTGATTTAGTTCCGTATTAATCTTGTTTCAAGATCAAGGCGGAAGAGGCGCTTACGGTAGTTTTACCCTGTACGGAACCTTTACCGTCCAGATAAATCCGACCATCCTTACAAACCGGAACCCATGTTCCTTCCGGCAGAGAAACCGTTACCGCCTTCCGGTTCCCGTTAAAGATAACCATAATCTTCTTCCAACTATCCCCGTTCGCATGCTCCCCTAAGGTATACGCTACAACACCGGGCTGGTTCACTTCTTGGAATTGAAGGGCCTCCCTCACTCCCTCGGCCGTGGCGATACGGAAAGCCGGGTGCGACTTACGAAGGGCGATCAAATCCTTGTAATAGTTGAAAACATCCTTGTTTTTTGCCTTCAAAGACCAGTCGATCTCATTGATTGAATCGGGCGATTGATAGCTGTTATGTACGCCCTTCTTATCGTGCAGCAACTCCTCTCCTGCCCGCATGAAGGGTACTCCTTGCGAGGTGAAGATGATGGTCTGGGCCAACTTGCCGAATCGTATCAACTCATCCGGGGTAGCGTCTTTCGGAGCCGAGAGCTTCAACTTATCCATCAAACAAAGATCATCGTGGCAAGAGACATAGTTGATCACTTGCGTAGGCTTGTTCGCATAAGGCGCTTTGCAATATAATATTTGGTTATAGTCGATTTGCGGATGGCGGATAGCGCCTACGATACCAAACTTAATAGACTCCTCATTGCCTTCCGGCTTTCCGGAGGCGAAACCGGCCTGTGTAGTCTCGAACACGCTTCCTTTTAAAGCATCCCGCAGGTCATCGCTAAATACGGCCACGTCATTCAGTTTCGGGGCGTTTACCTTGATCGCCCGTTGATCTTCTGGTAGCGGGGAATCGCTAGCGGTCCAGCCCTCGCCGTATACGAAGATGGAAGGATCTAGTTTGGTTAACTCGGCTTTTACCTCGTTCATGGTTTCTACGTCATGGATTCCCATCAAGTCGAAACGGAAACCATCCACATGGTATTCCTCGGCCCAATATTTCACGGACTCCACGATATAGCGGCGTACCATCGCCCGCTCCGAAGCGGTCTCATTGCCACAGCCGGAGGCATCCGAATAGCTTCCGTCCGGTTTATGACGGTAGAAGTAACCGGGGACGGTCAAGCTGAAATTCGACCCGTCACCCACAAAGGTATGATTGTAAACCACGTCCATGATCACACGGATACCATTCCGGTGCAATCCCCGCACCATCTCCTTGAACTCACGGATACGAGCCTCGGGATTGTAAGGATCGGTGGAATAGCTCCCCTCGGGGGCGTTATAGTTCTTGGGATCATACCCCCAATTGTACACATTATCTTGCAAGCGAGTCTCGTCCACCGAGCCATAATCATAAGAAGGAAGGATATGGACATGGGTAACGCCCAACTCCTTCAGATGATCCACGCCGGTAGCCACGCCGCCCGGACCTTTCGTGCCGTTCTCCGCCAAGGCGAGAAACTTACCTTTATGCGTCACGCCGGAGTTCGCGGCGATCGAGAAATCCCGATGATGCATCTCGTAGATGATAATATCGGAGAAGCTTTTCAACTCGGGAGATTTATCCGCCTCCCAGCCCTCCGGATCGGTAGCCGCCCAATCGATCACGGCCGCACGGTTTCCATTCACCCCGACGGCTTTCGCCCAGATACCGGGAGTCTCATCCAGCCATTTATCGCCGATACGGATCTGGAAGGTATAGAAGGAACCTTTCAGATCCTCGCTCACGGAGATACGCCACGTACCCTTGTCCGAGGATTTCATCGGCAACCGGCGGACAGGCTCCCCTCCTTCACCGGAGGCGTAAAGATTCAAGCGGACTTCTTCCGCCGTCGGGGCCCAAAGGGTGAACACGGATTTCGTGGGAGAATAGAACAACTCCAGATCGTCTCCCTCATAGGAAGGGTATTCATCAAAGGATTTGTATTCTTTCGGCGAGTTGCAGCTAAGCAACAGCGACAGGTATATAGATACCGGAACTAAGTGTCTCGTCATGGCTGATTCAGTAATTTGTTTTCAATCACAAAGATAGAAGATTCGAACCGGATTCGCCAACGAAACAGAAAAGAAGAGGCGAAAAATCTACCGCAAACGTTTTCGCCTCTTTCGCTCATTCATGCTATATTAGAACGGAACCTCGTTACTGCTACCTTGACTCAAGAAGTCAGCTCCCGCCGATGGGATCGGGGGCATCGGGTCTCCACCGTTCATGGTTGAGGAGAATTCCCTTACCGCTATATCTTCCTCTACGTTCATAAACTTGGCGAACTCGCTCTTAAAGCGCAGCCGGACATCCCCCACGGCACCGTTACGATGCTTGGCGATAATGATCTCGGCGAGACCGATCAGGGAATTTCCCCGCTCGTCTTCCGTAATCTTATAATATTCGGGACGGTGGATGAAACATACCATATCGGCATCCTGCTCGATAGCTCCGGACTCACGCAAGTCGGCTAGCTGCGGACGCTTACCTTCCACGCCTTGACGGGCTTCCACACCACGGTTCAACTGCGACAAGGCGATGATCGGGATATTCAATTCCTTGGCCAATCCCTTCAACGAGCGGGAGATCGTACTCACCTCCTGCTCACGGCTACCGAAGTTCATACCGCTAGCGTTCATCAACTGAAGGTAGTCGATAATGATACATTTGATGCCATGCTCGCGCACCAAGCGACGGGCTTTCGTTCGCAGCTCGAAGACGGACAAGCTCGGGGTATCGTCCACGAAGATCGGGGCGTCGTAAAGCTCCTTGATCTTAAAATCCAGCTGCTCCCACTCGTAGCTCTCCAAGCGTCCGCTCTTGATCTTCTCGCCCGGTATCTCGCAGACATTCACGATCAGACGGTTTACCAACTGCACGTTACTCATCTCGAGCGAGAACAGGGCGACAGGCGTATTGAAATTCACCGCCATATTCTTCGCCATGGAAAGGACGAAGGCCGTCTTACCCATGGCCGGACGGGCGGCGATAATGATAAGGTCTGAATTCTGCCAACCGGAAGTCATCTTATCCAACCCCTCGAAGCCCGTACGCAATCCGCTCAGACCTTCCTTCTGGAGGGCCGCCTTTTGCAACATCTCCATAGCGTCCTTGATGACGGGGTTGATCTGGGTGACATCCTTCTTTACGTTACGTTGCGAGATCTCGAACAACTTACCCTCCGCCTCTTGCATCAGGTCCTCTACATCGAGCGTCTCATCAAATGCCTTTCCTTGAATCATCGCCGTGAAAGAGATCAACTCCCTCGCCAGATATTTCTGGGCGATGATCCGGGCGTGATACTCGATATGGGCGCTGCTGGCCACCTTGCTGGTAAGTTGAGAGATATAGAACGGTCCGCCTACATCCTCCAATTCTCCCCGTTTCTTCAATTGCTCCGTTACGGTAAGCATATCCACGGGACGCTGGCTCAACGCCAAGTCTACGATAGCGGCATAAATCTTCTCATGCGCTTTCTCATAGAAACACTCCGGCTTCAAGATCTCACTGACGATCGAGTACGCGTCTTTCTCCAGCATCAACGCACCCAACACAGCCTCCTCTAACTCACGGGCCTGTGGCTGAAGACGCCCCATATCGGGGAGCATCTCCACAGGCTTTTTCCTTCCTCTTCCTGTATTTCTTGTACCTTCTGCCATCATTCTTTCTATTTGGGGAGTCAAAGGTAATATCTTTTACCCATTTCTGAAAAAGATTCTTTATATTTAGGAATTAAAACCTGTCGAATCATGAAAGCGTATTTTATCGGATTAGTTATCATGGGAGGTTGCCTATTATACGGCTGCCATACCAAACAAAAGAAAGGGGAAAACAGTAGCGACTACTCAGCCGACTCCCAATCCATAGCACGGCAAGATACCCTACCGTTACCGACTGATACCCATGCCGCATCTTCAGTTTCCACGGAAGGATGGACCGCCAAGCAGATACGGGACAGCATAGAATTGTTCTTCGGCAAGGAATACGATACCCTTCCCCCGCATCTACGGAAGATCCGCGGCAACCTGACCTCCCTCTGGAACACGGACGACTCCGTCTTCCTACAGCTTATCATAGCGGAGAAGGAGTATGTGGAGGCTTTCAAGACTTACGTATTCAATTCACCCCTCATCCGGATCGGCGGAGGCCCTTACGACCGGCCACCCGAGGAAGCTATCAGCATGGACACCACCCACTTCTCCATGCGAGTAAGACCGAACGTCTACCCAACCAACATCGAGCGGATCGAGATCGCTATCACCAACCATACCGACCTGGAAGGGATGGGAGGCGAAGAGTATTTCATCGAGCGTTTCGACGGGAGGGCATGGAAAGGAATCCCGCAACCCACCGCCTTCGTCGCTCTCGGCTATCCGATCTTTCCTAACCAGACAAGAGACGATTTCTCGGCCACCTTGCTACCCGAACTCAAGGAAAACCCTCCGGGATTGTACCGGGTGCATAAGAGCGTCAGCACCGGACATGGCGCCGGCCTCGTACATTACCCTTTAACCGCCACATTCTACCTATCCGATAACCCGGAAGATTATGAGGAATACACACGCTTCGCCAGCCGGCTCCACGAGCCTCGCCCCATGGCCGAGTTCAAGGGAGGAAGAGAAGCCATGGCCCGGTCAGCATAGATACCGGGCTCTTCTTCTACTTCAACGAAGAGGGGAAATGCGGGATTGAATAAACGGCCAGTACTGCCTAAGAAGTATTGGAGTACTTCTTAGGCAGTACTCGGGTACTTCCATGAAAGTACTCCAGTACTATTACCAGAAGTATCGCAATACTCTCAGAGAAGTAAGCCTATGCTAACGTAAACTGGCAACAATATTGCTGTCAGCATACAGCGACATAACTTTACTTACGTAAAAAAGTATTATCTTTGCACCCGTAAAAAGTAATTTTCAAATTATGGACGACAGTATCCCGCTAGAAACAGAACAAAGTATGAACTAACGAGGCGGAGGGTTTCATTGATCCTCTGCTCGGATTAAACACGAAAGGAGGCAATAATGAGACAATTTCTTTATTGTGAGGCCGGTTATGTGGAGAAGAACCAATGGCTTCCTAACAGTTGGGTAAACGTAGAGTGCCCGACTCCCGAAGATCTTCAATTCTTGATGGATCGATTTAACGTACCCGAATCATTCTTGAGCGATATAGCCGATACGGACGAGCGTCCCCGTATCGAGTACGAGGGGAATTGGTTGCTTACCATCTTACGTATCCCGTTGCAGAACCAAGATCATGACATCCCGTTCAATACGGTGCCGATCGGTATCATCACGAACAATGAGATCATCGTAAGCGTATGTTACCATAAGACGGACTTGATCCCCGATTTCATCCGCTATACCCAACGGAAGGAACTCCAGATTAAAAACAAGTATGAATTGATCCTCCGGCTGATCCACTCATCGGCCGTATGGTTCCTTAAATACCTGAAACAAATCAATTACGCCGTCACCGAGGCGGAAAAGGCGTTAGAGAAAAGCATCCGTAACGAGGATCTGCTAGCGTTGATGAAGCTGGAGAAAAGCATGGTATTCTTCAACACCTCCATCCGCGGGAATGAGGTGATGCTGGCCAAGCTCCAGAATATTTTCCAAGAGCCGCAATATATCGACAAGGATTTAGTGGAGGACGTGGAGATCGAGTTGAAACAGGCCCATAACACGGTAAATATCTATAGCGATATTCTTACGGGTACGATGGACGCTTTCGCCTCTATCATCTCCAACAACGTGAACACGATCATGAAACGTATGACATCACTTTCCATTATCTTAATGGTTCCGACATTAATCGCTAGCTTCTACGGGATGAACGTCCCGATCTACATGGAGGATATGCCGCATGGTTTCGTGGTTATCATCTTGCTCTCGATCTTGCTATCCGCTACGGCCTTTTTCATATTCAGGAAGATCAAATGGTTCTAGGATATCAAATAAATAAACCGGACGCAGATCACCCGTGCTTGTCGGTGTCATCTGCGTCCGGTAAATATCAAATTCGGTATATCTTTATCTTGGCTTACTTATGCGTATCCTCGAGGATATAACGCAAGGTTCCGGCATTCACCAATTCCTCTTGCGAGATGGTGTAGCCCTTTAGCTTTTTATCGCCGGCGAAAACGTCCTTGATGTAGATCGCTTCCGGATTACTATGCTTAGACTCGATTACCAATTCGCCTTTAGGATAGAATTTCTTGTCGAGCTGGATCGTAACCTTATCGAAAGTCGGGGAAGTCAATACATAGTTCACGTCGCCCGGACAAGCTGGGTAGAAGCCCATCATGGAGAAAATAGCCCAAGCGGACATCGTGCCTGTATCCTCGTTACCCGGGACACCGTTCGGGGCGTTATGATAGCAATCCTTCAACAACTGACGGACCAACTTCTGGGTACGCCAAGCCTCTCCCTTGAAATAGCTAAACAAATAAGGATAAGCGATATCTGGCTCGTTGGCGGGATCATAATTGCCGTCATCGAATACCTTCTGCAAATGATCGACAAATTTCTTATCGCCTCCCATCAATTTGGCCAGTCCCTTGATATCGTGAGGAACATAAAACGTATAATTCCATGCGTTGCCTTCATGGAAACCGGGACTAGGCTCGAAGTTCTCGCCTTGTTTCGGATCGAACGGAGAGTAGAAGGTGCCGTCCGGCAAGATCGGACGCAGCGTTCCGAACTCCTTGCTATAATAATGCTTGTAACCTAAAGAACGGTCACGGAATAACTTGGCATCCTCTTTCTTACCCAAGGCTTGAGCGAAATTAGCCAAGTTCCAGTCGGCGATATAATATTCCAACGCATGAGATACGGAGTTATCGTATTGCTCACGCAAAGGAACATAGCCCTTGCTGAAATAATCGTTCGCGTCCGGACGAAGCAGGTTGAACTCTCCCGGGGTAGTAGCGCCTTTGCGCATCGCCTCATAAGCGGTTTGCTCATCAAAGTCACGCAAGCCACGCATCCATGCGTCTACGATATACGGGATCGAGGGATCGCCCTCCATCGTAAAGGTCTCACGTCCGTAAAGCTCCCATTTCGGTAACCAACCGTTTTCCCGATACATATCCAGCATCGTACGGATAATATCCAATTGACGCTCCGGATAGAGCAAGGTCATCAAGGTACTTACGTTGCGGTACGTATCCCACAAGGAGAAGACCGTATAACGGTTTCCGGTGGTATGGCCTACTTTCAGGCTCTCCATCATCGGGTACTCGCCGTTCACGTCTTGCAGGATATTCGGATGGATCAGCAAATGATACATACCGGTATAGAATATCGTTTTCTCGTCTTTCGTACCCCCTTCCACTTGTACCTTGGAAAGATCCTTGTTCCACATCGTGCTAGCCGCCGTACGGACCTTGTCGAAATCGAAGCCGGGCTGCTCCGTATTCATGTTCAGGCGGGCGTTCTCGATGCTCACGTACGAGATACCCATCTTCACCTCGATAGCCTCGCCCTCGTCCGTATCGTAATCGAACCATACGCCGACATCGTCTCCGCTCATCTCACGGGTATAACTGGTATATAACTTATACTTGCCGGAGTAGATATCCCATTCGGCCTCTACCCCCTTCATCTCACGTTGTTTCTTCCAATAACCCATCTTCTTCGGGGCCTTGTTTACCTTCATCACGAAGTAAACCGGGAATACGGCCTGTGGATTATAGCAGAACGTACCTAAAAGCTTACTCCCCTCGATCTCCGTATCATTCACGATACGTACCGTGGCGCCGGTCTCGTTCGTCAAGCCCTCGCCTAGGTTCAAGAGGATATGGCTCTCCCCTTTCGGGAAGGTAAAACGGCTCAAGCCCGTACGCATGCTGGCAGTAGCCTCCGCCTTGATATTATACTTGGTCAAGGTATTGCTATAATAACCGGGGTGAGCCACCTCGTCCTTGTACTCACTGCCGTAAACCTTATAGTCCACGTTCAACTCGCCCGTCGTCGGCATCAATAGCAAACCTCCCAGCTCCGGGCATCCCACGCCGCTCAAGCTACCGTGGGCGAATCCCGTAAAGAATTTATTGTCTGCCGAGTAAGGAGTAGACCACCATTGACTATCCTTGTCAAAACGATTCTTCTCCGACCCCATGACATTGAAAGGAACCACGCTCATCATACCCTGCGGACAAACCGCGCCGGGATTCGTCGTACCGTAATTGCTCGTACCGATGAAGGGGTTCACATAATCTACCGGTTGCTGCGCCGTAGCGAACAGACTGCCACACAACAGGAAGGTCATTAACTGTTTCTTCATTTGATAAATGTATTTTAGTTGATAATTAATTGATTCATACTTACCAGATCACGATCTCATCCGTGAAGATGAAACCCTTATTTGCCTCTTTTGCCTTGATACGGATATAACGGGCTTTCCAATCGCCGTTAAACGTATATTCCTGAAAAGACAGGTCTTTATCCGTATTGGATATCGTAGTAGGGATAACTCCCTGCGAGATATAGCTCTCCCCGTCTTCCGATGTCAGCAACTCCACCTCTCCCGGTTGGTACACGCCCGGGCCGATCAATTGCATAAAGCGGGACGATACCTTATGGATATCCGTCACCTCGCCCATGTCCACCACGCAATCCAAGTCATTCAAATAACCCTGCCAACGACCGTCCAGATAAGTCAAGCCTCCCCTGTAGCCGTCCAGCAAGGCGTTCATGCCACCCGCCATATAACCGCTATACAGCTTACTATTATAATGTATAGGCTTATTGATACCCCGGTGATAATCCACCTTCTTCTCGGTAGGCGTTCCTTGAAGCTGCCCGTCACGGAAGATAGCGGCCTTGATATCAGCGGAGTCTTTCACCACGATCGGGCCGTTATAGACCCGGGAAGAGGCGGCGGGAATAGAGCCGTCTGTCGTGTAACGTATCTCCGCCGGATATTTCTCCGCATCCAACATGACCTTGATCTCTCGCCGCAAGGTATCTACCTCCATCGTGGTCTCGATCTCGTCCGAGAGCGTGAACGTATGGATACCCATCCGTTGCAGAACCGGGATATTCACGTTCATACGAGGCTTAAAATCCTCCCAACTACGATCCTCTTGCGGAGTCCATCCGATCTCGGCGACCGCTAAGGCACGAGGGAACATCATATACTCCAGATGCTTTTCATCCTTGATATACTCCGTCCATGTATTCGCCTGTACCCCTAGGATATGCTTACTTTCCTCGGCAGTCAACGAATCCACAGGCACTGGATTATAACTGTACGCCCGCTTGATCGGCGTATAACCGCCGATGGCATACGGCTGTGTCTTCGGATCGGCTTGATAGAAATCGAAATACATATAACCACCCGGTGTCATGACCACGTCGTGTCCCATGCGGGCGGACTTGATTCCCCCTTCCTCGCCCCGCCAAGACATGACGGTAGCCTCCGGAGCCAAGCCCCCTTCCAGAATCTCATCCCAACCGATCAATTTGCGGCCTTTGGAAATCAGGAATTCCTCGGCACGATGAATCATATAGCTCTGCAACTCATCCACGTCCTTCATCCCGTTCCGGCGCATCAAACCTTGACATTTCGGGCAGGTCTTCCAAGCTCCCTTCCCGGCCTCGTCTCCCCCGATATGGATATATTCGGAAGGGAACAACTCGATCACCTCGGACAATACATCCTCCATGAACGTAAACGATTTCTCGTTGCCGATGCAGAAATCACCCGTCGTATAAGGTTTGCCGGCACAACTCAACTCCGGGTACGCCACGAACACCTCGTCCGAATGCCCCGGGAATTCGATTTCCGGTATTATATTAATATGCCGGGCCGTAGCGTAATCCACGATCTCACGGATATCTTCTTTCGTAAAATAACCGCCATATGCCCCCGGAGTTCCTTCCGGCAGATACTTGCGATCCTTTCCATCCCACCATTTCTGCCAATCAGATTCCGTACGGAAAGCCACGTCCGTAGTCAGTTTCGGATATTTATCCATCTGGATACGCCAACCACCGGCATCCGTCAAATGCATATGAAGCGTATTCAATTTATAATAAGACATGACGTTCAATAACTTCATCACCTCCTCTTTCGGGAAGAAATGACGGGAGACATCCAGATGCAAGCCACGATACGGGAAACGGGGATTATCTTGGATCGATACGCAAGGAATCCCTTTCGACGTATACAGCTGGCGCAACGTTTGTTCCCCGTAAAACAATCCGGATTTAGAGGCGGCTCTCAACTCGATCCCCTTCTCGGTCACGTCCAACGCATATCCCTCCGGATTCCCGCCATTAAAAGACTCATCGACCACGTAACGGATCGTACCCGATTGATCATTCCCGAATATGAGATTACTATCTACTTTGAAATAACCGCCAGTCACCTCGATATGGACCGGCTTAGGGATTAAATTCACCTGCGGAACCTCCTTGGGAGCACAGGAAAAAAGTAGTGAGGAACAAGCGAGAGCAAGTCCGGTTACTTTCATGCAAGACCGTTTTGGCAACGTCATAATACTTATTTTTTAGTTGTGTTATTCTTGGTGCGTAAATATACAACAATAATAGACAATATCAAAAAAGCGGAAAGACTATCGTCTCCCCGCTTCAGAGTTATTTTAAGATGTATATCTTCTAAAATTAACGTCTAGGAATTGCTTCTTTTACAACCATCTGACGACCTTCGTACTCAGCTTGGTTTAATTCCTCGATAGCTTTTTGAGCCTCATCAACGTTAGGCATTTCAGCGAAAGCGAAACCCTTAGAACGTCTAGTATCACGATCAACAATTAACTTTACTGAATCAACAATACCATACTCTTCTAATACTTGTTGCAAATCAGATTCTCTTACTCGATAACTCAAGTTTCCAATGTAAATATTCATACGAAAAAAATTAAAAATAAATTAATAATAAAACAAGTGATGTTAGTGAAGATCGATTTCTAGAAGAATATATTATCATTACTGAGAATAGAAACTCGAAGATAAAGAGCAAGACAAACTATCTTTTGTTTGTTGCTACAAAGGAAAGCATTCTTTTTGGATTACCAACTATAAAACCTAATTTATTTTCAAAATAATTCACTTTATCTTCAGAAGACTACTTATATGAGCTAACGAGACTATCTGCGTGAACCGCATAAAAAAGAAGAGAATCTAATTAAAGATCCTCTTCCCTATTTGAAAAAGCCGCACTGTAGATGTGAACAAACTCCGTATGACAGGATTTGAGTGCTTTGCCACCTTTGTAATCCGCCGTGCTAAGCATACCCCGAAGGGCGCGGCCCGCCATTGGCGACAAGAGCTATGTCTCGGAATTAAAATAAACTGATGAGTTTCCCAATCGAACAAGTGCGGCTTAACTCATTCCCTGTTTATCTTTTTCTTGTTACAAAGATATGTAATCGTATCGACATAACCAAACAAAAACAACAAAAAAAGAGCCTCCTTTTCGGGGAGGCTCTTTATTAACTATATAGCAAAAATCTTATTTTACTTTAGCTACGATAGCCTTGAATGCTTCCGGATGGTTAACGGCCAAGTCTGCCAAAACCTTACGGTTGATCTCGATACCGGCAGCGTGCAAAGCACCCATTAGGCGAGAGTAAGACAAACCTTCCATACGAGCGGCAGCGTTGATACGCTGAATCCACAAAGCACGGAAATTACGTTTCTTGTTACGACGGTCGCGGAAAGCATAAGTCAAACCTTTTTCCCATGTATTCTTCGCTACGGTCCAAACGTTCTTACGTGCACCATAATAACCACGGGTTAGTTTTAAAATCCGTTTTCTTTTTGCTCTTGAAGCAACATGATTTACTGATCTAGGCATAATTCTAATCTGTTTTGAATGTTAGCGTCATCTCTTAGGATGAACTTGATTGCTAATGCATTCGGTTAATAAAAATCGTTATAAAACTCGCTTAATGAATAAAGATTACTTCATGCAAAGCATCTGCTTTACGTTGCTTACGTCAACACTAGCTACCAAACCCGTGTGAGTAAGATTTCTCTTTTGCTTCTTAGTCTTCTTTGTTAAGATATGACTCTTAAAAGCGTGTTTTCTTTTGATCTTTCCTGATCCGGTAAGGGCGAACCTCTTTTTGGCACCGGAATTAGTCTTCATCTTAGGCATTTTCCAATTATATTTTAATTATTAAACTTAACCTCCCTTCTATCAGGGACGGATTTTATTCTTCTGTTTTCTTATCACCCTCGCTTTTAGGCTTAGGTGCCGTGATCACTTTCTTTACAACTTTCGGAGCTGCGGCCGTAGCCGGGGCTGAGCCAGTGCCCGCTTTCTTCGGAGTAAGCATGATAATCATACGTTTTCCCTCCAATACCGGCAACTGCTCTACTTTTCCATAATCCTCCAAATCGTTGGCAAAACGAAGCAGCAGGACTTCTCCCTGTTCCTTGAAAAGGATAGAACGGCCTTTAAAGAACACGTAGGCTTTAACCTTCGAACCTTCCTCCAAAAATCCCTTAGCGTGCTTCAATTTAAAATTGTAATCATGATCATCTGTCTGAGGCCCGAAACGAATCTCCTTCACGACCACTTTCACAGATTTCGCTTTTTGCTCTTTCTGACGCTTTTTTTGCTGATAGAGGAATTTCTGGTAGTCGATTACTCTACAAACGGGGGGCGCAGCATTTGGTGAAATCTCGACTAGATCCATCCCCTGCTCTTCCGCTATTTTCAGCGCTTGAGCGATCGGATAAACACCCGTCTCAATATTGTCACCTACTAAACGAACTTCACGAACACGAATACGTTCGTTGATTCTATACTGTTCTTTCAGATTGTCATTCTTCATTCAAAAAGATTTATTCTCCTCGTTATTAGTTATTTAATCATTACTTTTTTGCCAGCGATTCATCATTTCCTCTACCTCGCCATTCAAAAGCGCTGCAAAGGTAGCAATTTTCATCGAACCTTTATCACCTTCGCCCTGTTTTCTTACAGAAACTTCACCATTTTCTGCTTCTTTTTCTCCAACGATGAGCATATAAGGGATTCTTTTCAATTCATTGTCACGAATTTTACGACCGATCTTCTCATTTCGGTCATCTACGATAGCACGGATTTCCTGATTACCTAACTCACGTGCGATTTGCCAAGCGTAATCATTAAACTTCTCGCTGATCGGCATGATACATACCTGCTCCGGAGTCAACCACAACGGGAACTTTCCGGCGGTGTGCTCGATCAATACGGCAACGAACCGTTCCATGGAACCGAACGGCGCACGGTGGATCATAACCGGACGGTGCTTCTGGTTGTCGGCACCCGTATATTCCAATTGGAAACGTTCCGGTAAGTTATAGTCTACCTGAATCGTACCTAACTGCCAACGGCGGCCGATAGCGTCTTTCACCATGAAGTCGAGTTTCGGACCGTAGAAAGCGGCCTCTCCATATTCGATCTTAGCTTTCAAGCCTTTTTCCTCACAAGCCTCTACAATCGCTTGCTCAGCCTTCTCCCAATTCTCGTCGCTACCGATATATTTCTCACGGTTCACCTTGTCACGCAAGGAGATCTGAGCCTCGAAGTTCTCGAAATTCATCGTCTTGAATACGATCGAGATGATGTCCATTACGTTCAAGAATTCCTGCTTTACTTGATCGGGGCGGCAGAAAATATGAGCATCATCCTGTGTAAAGCTACGTACACGGGTCAATCCGTGCAACTCTCCGCTCTGCTCATACCGGCAAACCGTACCGAACTCAGCGAGACGCAACGGCAGGTCCTTATACGAACGAGGAGAGTTTTTATAGATCATACAGTGATGAGGACAGTTCATCGGTTTCAAGAAGTATTCCTCACCCTCCTCAGGTGTATGGATCGGTTGGAAAGAATCCTTTCCGTATTTAGCGTAGTGGCCGGAGGTAATATACAATAATTTATTACCGATCGGCGGACACATTACCTCTTGATAATTATAACGAGCTTGGATACGACGCAAGAACTCTTGCAGACGCAAACGCAAGGCGGTACCTTTCGGCAACCACATCGGTAAGCCCTTACCTACCGTATCGGAGAACATGAACAAGTCCATTTCCTTACCGATCTTACGGTGGTCACGTTTCTTGGCCTCCTCCAACAATGTCAGATACTCATCCAACATCTTCTTTTTCGGGAAAGTGATACCATACAAACGAACCAATTGCTTGCGTTTCTCATCGCCACGCCAATAAGCGCCGGCTACGCTCAATATCTTGACAGCTTTCAGATAAGAGGTATTCGGTAAGTGCGGCCCTCTACACAAGTCCGTAAAAGAACCCTGTGTATAGGTAGTGATCGTACCGTCTTCCAACTCACTGATAAGCTCTGTTTTATACTCTTCACCTCTATCGCCGAACATCTTCATGGCATCCGCCTTGGTAATGTCCTGACGTTTGATCTCTTCTTTCTTGGCTACCAGCTCAAGCATCTTAGCCTCGATAGCAGCGAAATCACCCTCTTTGATCACGGCCTCGCCCGGATCCACGTCATAATAGAAACCGTTCTCGATCGCCGGACCTATACCGAATTTAATACCCGGATATAATTCCTGCAAAGCCTCTGCCATAAGGTGAGCGCTGGAATGCCAGAACGCATGTTTACCTTCCTCGTCTTCCCACTTCAAAAGTTTCACCGTAGCGTCGTCGTTGATAGGACGGCTTAAGTCCCAAACCTCCCCATTCACGCTTGCGGCTAGGACTTCCTGTGCCAAACGAGAACTAATGCTTTCCGCTATCTGCATAGCAGTCGTTCCCTTTGCATATTCTCTTACGGAATTGTCCGGAAATGTAATCTTTATCATATTCTATTCTCTAAAATTCTTTATATTCAGCCCACAAAGTTAATATTTCTTTTCTATCAGCGAAACATTTAACTCGAATAATTTGCGTTATCACCGGCTTGTCATTCGCTTGATGATACTATAGGCGTTGTAGATACCCAATTCCCCTGCCTTGCTCAAGTCGGCGATGCCCCGGTTCACGTCACCTTGCGACAGACGGGCTAACCCACGGTTGTAGTAAGCCTCGGCAAATTCAGGGTCCCGCTCGATCGCCTCGTTGTAATCAACGATAGCGGCACGGAAATCACGCTGGGCGCAACGCAGATTCGCACGGTTAAAGTAAGCGTACACAAAACCCGGGTTCAGCTTGATCACCATATCGTAATCCCTCATGATCTGCTCATGCTCATAGGCTCGCTTATTATCCTTCAGCATAGCGCTCCGGAGGTCCACCGAGGTGTTGGCGTTTACCTGCGACTGTGCGGACTTACCAATATTCAAGTTCATTCCCGAGCCACTCAAGTCGTACGTATCCTTGCTAGCCTGCTGGGATTGGGTGTACATCAATTGCTTATAACGTTCCACGGCACGATTGAAATAAGCCATCGTGAACGACGGGTCTTGCTCGATCGCTTCCGAGAAATTCTTGATCGCCTCCGAGAAATCCTGCACCAACATGAAGTCCATCGCACGGCCAAAATAAGCGTTAGCGTTGTTCGGATCACGCTCGATCTCCGCCGAATACTCGTCGATGGAGGCAAAATGCACGGCGATTTGATCCTCAGTCAAAGCGGCCTCCTCGTTCGTGATACGCAATTTACGCTTCAAGACCATCTGGCCATTGTAATCCTCCACCATCTTGTCGTAATAAACAAGTTTCTTTACGGGATCCGCCTTCTCGTAATAGGTCAAGACAAACTGGGGTTCCAGATCCACATGGACATTCCGGTCTTGTACACGCCCACGGACCTCACTTTGGTATTTACTTTTACGCTCCTGCTCCTTATCGTATACCACCAAGCGGTTGAACTTATTGATATTCTTATCGGATTGCTCACGAGTATTCTCCTCCGAATCGTCCGTCTTGGCATCTCCGTTCACCGCTGTATTGGAGCTAGAAGACGATGTCTTCGGGAGCTGTCCGTTCTTGGCCTGCTCCTCCATCTTTATGGCTGCCCAATAATCACGGTCTGCCCCCACGTTATCCCCTAGCTTACGCTTTGCTTCCGAACGGCTCACAAAGCCTGGCAGGAAAGTAGGATATTGCTTCAAGACCACGTCGTAATCCTGCACGGCCCCCCGGTAGTCGCCCGTCTCGAAACGGAGCAACGCACGGTTGTAATAAGCCATATAGTTATCTGGCTCTTGCTGGATAACGACATCGAAGTCTTCGATAGCACGGTTATTATCCCCGACTTGGAACCGAAGCAAACCTCGGTTGAATCGTGCGATCAAGTTCCGGCTATCCATGCTGATCACCTGATCGTAATCGGCCATCGCACCTCTCAAGTCATTCATCTGATAACGAACTAGCCCCCGGTTAATATAATATCCGCTCTCACGGGTATCCAGACGTAGAGCCTCGTTCAAATCGGCCAAAGCGTCCTTGTAATCATCCATTTGATAATGAAGGATCGCACGATTGCCATACGCCGGCGCATAATAAGGATCCATCTCGATCGCCTTATTATAATCGGCCAAGGCTTTCAACGTATCCCCTTTCTCCAGATACATAGCGCCCCGTGTCATATAATTCATGGAATATTTCGGATGGGCGGTCATTAAATCATCGAATGTCTTCTCCGCCCCGTTATAGTCTTTTTTCTGGATAAAAGCCACCGCCATATTCACCAGCATCTGGCGGTCCTCGGGTTTGAACTCAAGTCCTTTCTGGTAATCGTCGATCGCCTCGTCGTATTTCTCCTGGCTTTGACGGGCGATGCCGCGAGCGTAATACGCTTGCGTTAAAAAAGGGTTCCGCTGAAGACATAAAGTACAGTCTTCCTCGGCCCCCTTAAAATCGTCCAGATTTATCTTCGCCACCGCACGGTAAAAATAGGGTTCCGCCAACCAAGGTTTGGATTTGATAACCTGATTGAAGTACTGAATGGAAAGAACATAATCCTCAAAATAAAGGGCGTTCCTGCCAATGGCCAATACACGGTCCGTATTAATCTGCGCAAAAAGCGAAATCGTAAATATCTGTAATATCAAAAAGAGTGTTGCCTTCTTCATCCTATTAAAAATGATTGAGAGGCAAAAATAAGTAAATTATCTTACTTAGACTCTATTTTTACCATTAAATGATTCTTCGTTATCTTATCGCCCTCTTTTACATTGAGCTCGACAACGACTCCCGATATGGGAGCGACCACCCGGTTCTGCATTTTCATCGCCTCATGGATTAGCAGAAGTTGCCCGGCCTCCACAGCCTGTCCTTCCTCTACCATAATCTTGATAATCGTTCCGGGAAGATGAGAAACCACGTCACCAGCCGACGGCTTATGCCACATCGGTCGGCTCTTATACTTCGCTGTCAGCAACGTCTTATATTTACGTGCCGTCACCACAAAGTCTACATATTCTTCTTGCTGGTGTTTCTTTTCCATACTCTCATCAATTTAGAACGGAGGCAAACCGTGCTTCTTGGCCGGTCTGTATTCCTCTTTTAGAATGGAAAGCTTCAGTGCGTGTAGCAATAATGAACGGGTTTCTTTCGGTTCGATCACAGAGTCGATAAATCCCTTGGAAGCCGCCACGTACGGGTTCGCGAATTTCTCGATATATTCTTTCACCTTCTCCTGACGCATAGCGTTCTGATCTTCCGCCTCCATGATCTCCTTGCGGAATATGATGTTAGCTGCGCCTTCCGGACCCATAACAGCGATCTCCGCGCTCGGCCAAGCGAACATGAAGTCAGCGCCCAAGTGACGGGAGTTCATAGCTATATAACCTCCACCGTACGCCTTGCGCAAGATAACCGTGATCTTAGGAACAGTAGCTTCCGAATACGCATACAGAACCTTAGCCCCATGACGAATCACACCCGCATGCTCTTGATCTACGCCCGGCAGATAACCCGGCATATCCTCCAACGTGATGATAGGAATATTGAATGAGTCGCAGAAACGGATGAAACGAGCGGCCTTGTCAGCGCTATCACAATCAAGCACGCCGGCCAAAACCATCGGTTGATTGGCAACGAAACCTACCGTTTCTCCTGCCATACGACCAAAACCGATCACAATATTAGCGGCCCACAACTCTTGAATCTCCAAGAAGTCCGAGTCATCGACGATACATCTGATAACGTCTCGCACATCATACGGTTGTTTCGGGTCCGCCGGAACTACTTGCTCGATATTCAGCATAGCGGACGGTTCTTTCGGCTCAACCACTTTCGCACGCTCCTGATTATTCCAAGGGATGAAGCTAACCAAACGTTTCACCTGATCGAAACATTCTTGCTCGCTCAAGGCATAGAAATGAGCGTTACCTGTAGTCTCCGCATGAACACGTGCGCCACCAAGGTCTTCCATAGAGATATCCTCACCCAGCACGGTCTTGATAACGTTCGGTCCCGTGATAAACATCTTAGAGATGTTCTCAACCACAAACACGAAGTCCGTCAACGCCGGAGAATAAACGGCACCACCGGCACAAGGACCGAGGATCAAGGAAATCTGAGGGATCACGCCCGAGGCGATCGTATTGCGATAGAATATTTCACCATAACCAGCCAAAGCACCAACACCTTCTTGGATACGCGCGCCACCCGAGTCATTGATTCCGATGATCGGACATTTCATCTTCAACGCATGATCCATGATCTTGGTGATCTTACGAGCATGCTGCAAACCTAACGAACCACCGGCAACCGTAAAGTCCTGCGCATAGATGCAAACCGGGGCACCAAAGATCGTACCCGTACCGGTAACCACACCATCACCCGGCAGAACCTTCTTCTCCATACCGAAATCACGGCCATCGTGTTTCACGAACATGTCATACTCATGGAAAGAGTTCTTATCCAACAAAGCCAAGATACGCTCCCGGGCAGTAAGCTTACCCATCGCCACTTGCTTTTCGATAGCAGCCTCACCACCGCCCATCTCGATAACGGCTTTCTTTTCCCTGAGGGCCTCAATGTTTTTACTTAAATCTGTCATATTGATTATTTATAGATTTATTATTTACCAACGGCTTTTGCCCGGTAAGAGCAACGAACCGTCCCTTTAATAATACTATTTAATTTGCCTTTGTTCAATTGACGGCGAATAGCGGAGACATTGTCGATAAAGACATGCCCCGTCAGATGCTCGCACTCATGCTGCACGATACGGGCGGCGAAACCTTCCACCACTTCCTCGTGTTCCTCCCAATTCTCATCCCAATATCTCACACGAACCGTTTTCGAGCGAGACACTTTCTCGTGTATACCCGGCAGGCTCAAGCAGCCTTCCTCCATAGCTATTTCCTCCTCGCTACGTTCCAAAAACTCGGGATTAATCAACGCACGCTTGAAACCCTTGCATTCAGGGAAGTCATCTCCCATCACATCACCGTCTATAACCACCAAACGGATAGACAAGCCCACCTGAGGAGCGGCAAGCCCTACCCCATCAGCATTATACATCGTTTCAAACATATTGGCAACCAACTGTTTCAAGTCGGGATAATCTTTAGGTACATCCTCAGCCTCTTTTCTTAGTACGGGCTGACCATATAAAAATACGGGTAAAATCATAAGTTATAACTGATATTTTTTACTTTCTAAATAAGCTTGCAAAATAATAACGGCGCTAATCTCATCAACCAATCCTTTATCTTGCCGTTTCTTTTTCTTTAAACCGCCTTCCAACATGGCCTTATGAGCTAAGACCGACGTGAACCGCTCGTCGT
>NZ_FR885276.1:104987-124649 GCF_000436315.1 Parabacteroides sp. CAG:2
CGTCGTAATAAGTTACCGGGATACTTGGTATCGTCCTTTTCAGATGGGTCACGAACGCCTCCACATACTTCATGTTCTCAGAAGGCTCATTGTTCATTTGCTTCGGAAGCCCGACCACAAATAAATCCACCGGTTCCCGTGATATGTAATCCGACAGGTATTTCACAACCTCTCCACTTGGGACTGTCGCCACGCCGTTAGCGATCATTTGTAAAATATCCGTAGCGGCTATCCCTGTACGTTTCCGGCCGTAATCTATTGCAATTATTCTTCCCATCGAGCGCGAATATAGCATAAATATAAATACAGATTACACAAATCCGCAAAAAGTGTGCAACAAATCGGATCAATATGCATTCTTCTCTCCCTTGAACATATTCAGTACCGTAACCACAATAATCTTTAAATCAAGGAAGAACGTCCAATTCTCTATATACCACACATCTCTCTTCACACGTCCTTCCATCTGCTCCAGCGTCTTGGTCTCACCTCGGTAACCGGTGACTTGCGCCCACCCCGTTACTCCCGGTTTCACCAAATGCCGCACCATATACTTATCGATCAACGCCGAGTACTGCTCGGTATGCTTCAGCATATGCGGACGAGGGCCTACCACGGACATATCGCCCAGCAAGACGTTCACGAACTGAGGGAACTCATCCAAATTCGTCCGGCGCAAGAAATCGCCGATCCGGGTCTTCCGGGGATCATCCTTGACGGCCTGCAAGGTATCGGCCTGCGCGTTCACCTTCATCGTACGAAATTTAAAACATTCGAAGTCATGCCCATACAATCCCGTACGTTTCTGCTTAAACAAAATCGGGCCGGGTGAGCTTAACTTGATCATTATACCGACCACGATGTACAGGATCGGATAAATCGTGAGCAAAATCACCAAAGAGAAAAATATATCGAACGTTCGTTTCAAGAACCGGTTATAGGCGGATTGCAAAGGCTCCCGGCGGACCGTCAGCAATGGGATCGATTCCATCACCTCCATCACCATACTCTTCTTTACATCCCGGTAAAACTCGGGCACGATATAGAAGCGCACCATCTTCTTCTCAGCGAAATTCAGAAGCCGTACGATCTTTCCGTTGTTCGTACCCGGCAAGGTACAATAAATCTCATCGATATCATGCTCCAGCACATACGCTTCCACCTCACTCGTCTTACCCAAATAATTAGGTAAAACGTCTTTCAACGAGTCATTGTCATCAAAGAACCCCTTTACACTAAACCCATAGCTCAAATCATCTTTCATAACTTGGTAAAGCTCCATACCATTCTTTCCCGCACCCACAATCACCACCTTCTTAAAGTTATAGCCTTTTCGCCTATAAAACTTTAAGGATAAGCGCACAAAAACCCGCCAAAGCGAAAACAAGATGATAGAAACCCCGTAATAGACCAAGAGGAAGGTAGCCAGAATATCCCCTACATTCAAGAAGATCAAGCAAGTAGCGAATAAAAAGATAAGTACGGTAACCAATCCGAACGCCCGTTGCACAATCTTGTCGATAAACACGACCGCCTGATGCAATTGAATCGGGATAAAATATAAAGAGAAGAAATAACAGAAATTCAATAACAAAATAACCTCTCTCAAATTATAGGATATCGCTTCCGTGTATTTCGGGCCAAGCAGATGAAAAACGGCCATAAACAAGAGATTCAATACGATCAAATCTCCTACACCAATCAGCCATTGGATTAAATAACCATGTTTTTTGTTCAATATCATAGCAATTCGATAAATTCTCACAAAAGTAAGTATTTTTCGGCGCAAAAAAAAGGCCGCACTTAGAAGTACGGCCTTTTTAAAGTATTAATTCGTAAATTAATTATTAGCGCTCATAATTACTACACGGTTCCAGCTATTTTCGCCATAAGGTTGTTCGTCCGAACCTCTCCACTCGATAGTGATCTGGCTAGAAGAGATACCGTATTTATCGATAAGTTCCTTAGCGACCGCTCTAGCACGTTTCTCAGAAAGACCCATGTTATAATCAGAAGTACCCGTCTTCTTGTCAGCGTAACCAACTACCTTGATCGGAGCGTTGTTGTTCTTCATGAACTCAGCTGTGTTATAGATATTGATCTGCTGGTTCTTGTCGATCTTAGCGCTGTTGATGCGAAAGTAAACCACATTGTCAACGTAGTTATTTACAACTTCAGTAACTGTCTCTTGGCACTCAGGGCAAGAAACCGGACGTTTGCTCAACTCATCGTTAGCAGCACGCAAAGAGTTGATCTGGCCGTTCAAGTCGTTCAACAAAGCGTAATCCATCGGCTCCAATACCTCGAAGTCTGTCTTACCCAATTTGAATGTCAAACCAGCGCTCAACTGAACGATACCATCTGTCAGGTGATTCATCTCGACACGGTTAAACTGCTCGTTCAACAAAGAACCTTGGATCTCAACGTTCAAATCAACACGTTTGCTCAAACGGAAAGCGGTTAAGATACCAGCGTTCAACGTAGGAGACTCCGTTCTTGGACGATCATAAGACTCTGTAGTCTTGAAACGCTGCGCATAACCAAAACCGACCCAAGGAATCAAGCGGAACACTTTAGATTCTCTGTAAGGAGCCCAGAAGTTAGTAACATCCCACAACAAATCTACGTGAGCGGCTACATATTTATTATGTTGCATAAACTGTGCGCCATCACCTTCAAAACCGTGGATAATACCACCATTTAACTGGGTACGGAATCCTAAATACGGATTAAACCACTTACCAAAAGATACTTGTGGAGCGAAGTTTAAACGATTCTTGAAATCAGCCTCTCCATTTTGGTCTCCTAACAATACGCTGGCTCCACCCGCAATTGAAATAAACCAATTGTCGCGAGCTTTATTCTTCTTGAAATTAGTCTTATAACCAGCCTCATTGCTGAACCCCACCTGCGGTTGATATTCCTGTGCTGCCACAGAGAATACAAAACCTGATAACAAAGCTAAAAGTAAAACCTTAGTCTTCATATTTTCAACATTTTAATTAAACAATCAATTACCTAATATCTTAAAATTGGCACAAATTTAACTCTTTTTGTAATTACAACAAATAAAATCTTCAAATTGTTTCGAACTCACTCGAAATAGTTCAAAATTTTATAGCCCCCCTCTTTCAGATAAGACTCCTTCTTCATTAGTTTTATATCGTTCTTCATCATATCCTCAATTAAAGCCGCTAATGAATACTCCGGTTCCCACCCTAAACGAGTACGTGCCTTCGTAGCGTCACCGATCAGCAACTCTACTTCCGTAGGGCGGAAATACTGCGGATCTACTCCCACAACTTCCTCACCCACACGTTTCTTAAAGTTTTCCAGATAGGCATCACCAACCTTCTTGACGAACAATCCCTCGTCTATCGACTCTATGATAGCGACCTCGTCTATCCCTTCTCCTTTAAAGCGGATTCCCACGCCAATTTCCTCAAAAGCCATACGGATAAAGTCCCGAATCGTGGTAGTAATCCCGGTAGCTATGACATAATCCGAGGGTTCATCTTGTTGCAAAATAGCGTACATGGCACGCACGTAATCTTTTGCGTGTCCCCAATCCCGTTTGGAGGAAAGATTACCCATATAAACCTTTTTTTGCATACCCAAAACGATACGTGAAACCGCCCGGGTTACCTTACGGGTCACGAATGTCTCTCCCCTTAATGGAGACTCATGATTAAACAAGATGCCATTGGAAGCGTGCATATGATAGGCTTCCCTGTAATTCACCGTAATCCAGTAACCGTATAGTTTCGCTACCGCATAAGGGCTTCTCGGATAGAAAGGAGTAGTCTCCCTCTGCGGCACCTCTTGCACCAAGCCATACAACTCGGATGTAGATGCCTGGTAAATACGCGTCTTCGGGATCAAGTTCAGCAAACGGACCGCCTCTAGGATACGCAATACGCCCAAACCATCCGCATTCGCAGTATATTCGGGAGTGTCGAAACTTACTTTTACATGGCTCATGGCGGCCAGATTATAGATCTCGTCCGGTTGAACCTCGCCAATGATACGTGTAAGATTCAAACTATCCGTTAAATCGCCATAATGCAAAATCAAATTACGGTTTTCCACATGCGGGTCTTGATACAAATGATCGATACGGTCCGTATTGAACATGGAAGAACGACGCTTGATACCGTGTACCGTATATCCTTTCTTGATCAAGAACTCGGTAAGATAAGCCCCATCCTGTCCCGTAATACCCGTTATTAACGCTACTTTGCCCATTTCTCTAATTTTCAATTTTCAATTCTCATTTTTCAATTTCCAAGTACCATTCATAGAGTCGCTTCACGCCCTCCTCGATCTCGATCGTATGGCGCCAACCCAAGGCATGCAACTTGCTTACATCCGTCAGCTTACGAAGTGTACCGTCCGGCTTGGACGAGTTAAACCTCAACTCGCCCTCGAACCCGATCTCTCGCCGGATCAGTTCGGCGACCTCACGGATCGAAAGCTCGATACCCGTACCTATATTAATATGTGTATTCCGGACCTCGCCCTCCTTCTGGCGGACATCCTCGAAATCCACGTGTTCCATGATATAAACAGAAGCGTCGGCCATCTCCTCGCTCCATAAAAACTCACGAAGCGGCTTGCCGGTTCCCCACAGCTCCACCTCGCCCGGACGGATACCCTGTTTATCCAATACGGAGAGTATCTCCGGCTCGGAGGCCTTCCCAGACACGCCCTCTACCGGACGAATGTCCATATCCTTACGCAAGGCCTCCCAATCTCCCGCATGCAGGCATTTCGCCAAATGGATCTTACGGATCATGGCAGGCAACACATGCGAGGTCTCCAGATTGAAATTATCATTCGGCCCGTAGAGGTTAGTAGGCATCACGGCGATATAGTTCGTACCGTATTGCAGGTTGTAACTCTCGCACATCTTGATACCCGCTATCTTGGCGATCGCATAAGGCTCGTTGGAATATTCCAAGGGAGATGTCAGCAAGCAATCCTCCGGCATCGGCTGCGGAGCCTCACGAGGATAGATGCAGGTGCTTCCCAAGAATAATAATTTCTTTACATTGTTTTTCCAAGAGGCATGAATGACATTATTCTGGATCATCAAATTATTGTAGATAAAATCGGCACGGTACAGACTGTTCGCCATGATACCGCCGACGTGCGCCGCCGACAAGAACACATAGTCCGGCCGTTCAGCGGCAAAAAACTCGTTCACAGCGGCTTGATCCGTCAGATCCAGTTCCGCATGCGTACGAAGCAGAAAGTTCGTATACCCTTTGCTACGCAAATTATTCAGGATGGCGGAGCCTACCAAGCCCCGGTGACCGGCAACAAATATTTTACTGTCTTTTTCCATCGATATCTCGTATTCTGAACTACTTCTACTTATTAATCAACCTCATCAAATACTGGCCGTACTGATTCTTAATCATCGGCAAAGCCACTTGCTCAAGTCGCTTCTCATCAATCCATCCTTGCTTGAAAGCGATCTCCTCCAGACAAGCCACCTTCAGTCCCTGTCTCTTCTCGATCACCTCCACGAAAGTAGATGCCTCAGACAACGAGTCGTGAGTCCCGGTATCCAACCAAGCGAATCCACGTCCCAATAGCTGCACTTTCAACTCTCCATCCTTCAAGAACCACTGGTTCACGGTAGTGATCTCCAGCTCTCCACGGGCGGAAGGCTTGATATTCTTGGCCACGTCCACCACCTTGTTCGGATAGAAATACAATCCTACCACGGCGTAATTCGATTTCGGTTCCTTCGGTTTCTCCTCGATACTGAGGACGTTCCCATCCGCATCGAACTCGGCCACGCCATAGCGTTCCGGATCGTTTACGTAGTAACCGAACACGGTCGCTTTTTGTTCGTTCTCCGCCTTGTCAACGGCCTCTTTTAACATACGGGTAAAGCTCTGTCCGTAAAAGATATTATCGCCAAGTACCAAGCAAACGGAGTCATCACCGATAAAGCGCTCTCCAATGATGAAAGCTTGCGCCAATCCGTCCGGCGAAGGCTGCTCGGCATATTCAAAACGAACGCCATAATCGGAGCCATCGCCCAGTAAACGACGAAAGCCCGGCAAATCCTGAGGGGTCGATATAATAAGAATCTCCCGTATCCCTGCCAGCATGAGCACGGATACCGGATAAAAAATCATCGGCTTATCATAAATAGGTAGAAGTTGCTTGGAAACTCCTTTAGTGATCGGATACAAGCGGGTACCCGATCCACCGGCTAAAACTATACCTTTCATATTCTTTCCATTTTGTTCGACAATATTCGCTTAGGATCGATTCCACACCGTCCCTAAAACTATACAAAGTTAAACAAATAATAATAGATTAGCGCATGGTTTTCAAAAAATCGTCCATATTCTGATACAATGGGACGCCATAGCGCGCACAAGTTAAGCGCACATTATCATACCGGTAAAAGCCGGGCTCGCAAATCACCCGCAACTTTCCTGAGCGCATAAACAGCCCCATCTCCAATAAAGTTATCGGGGATTTGCTGCTCGCCAGAATGTTCATGATAATCAGATCGGCTTTCTCCAGATGCTCCAGTTCCCAATTCACTTGATGCTCAAAATCGGACATTTCCCCGCTCAACCCTTTATCCCTACGAGGATTGAACAAGAGATACCGTCCCTCCGGAAGCGCCCGGAACCAGTCACAGGTAGCCTTCTGCCAATCCACACTTTTCCCCATATCGATCGTGCCGGCCAAAAAGATTTTTTGGTATACAGCTTCATCCAAATCCTTATTTTCAGTATCGGGATACAAGACAACGACCTCAGATTGGGCAAACCCTCCCATCGGCACCAAAAACAAATATAATATACACAGTACAATATTTCTCATATTCATGTCTCAAAGCTTACTTTTCAGGCAACAAACTTCGCAAAAAAACATGAATCCAACAAATACATTCACTTTAAATGTGGGCAACAGTCTTGTATATACTAATAGGATATCACGAGAAGTTGTACTTACTTGGACGGTGAAGTATATCTCCTAGGGTACTTGCAGTATATCTTCTCCAAGGAGAGGAGTATATGTACGTGTTTTTTCGAAAACACGTACATGTTTTTGGGAAGGGCTCGGCATGTAGCAAAATCATGGGTTCAGCCCATAAATCGTAGCCTGTACGGCATGCGATAAGATATAAGCGGCAGGCGTGTCGTTTGAAGGAGAATAACCCTTGGAGAGCCTCTGGATTACGGGTTCCTTGTTCGTGCCCAGTATCGGGACCAATAAGGGGGCGCCGTTCAAGATAAGCGGTCCCGTCATGGTGATCCGGTATTGGCCGGTAGAAGGTTGCTGGGATACCGCATAGTTACGGCTATCCGACAATAGCTCCATGGTGGTAGGGAAAATGGATGCCGTATGGGAATCCTCACCTACGCCGAGGATGATGCAATCGAACGTAGGCATTTGATTGAACAACGGCAAGAATTCCTTTACGACCCATGAATAACGCATCGCCTCGGTACCCGGCTCGTTCTCGCCCTTGATCCGGTGGATATGATCCGCCGGGATACACAAAGGCTTAAAAAGCAAATGATTCGCATGACCGTAATTACTATCCGGACTCGTTGGTGGAACGCAACGCTCGTCCACCCAGAAGAAACGGATGTTATTCCAGTCAATCTTATCCTTATACTCATCTACCCAGAGGGAAAACATATGCTTCGCCGTCTCCCCTCCCGAGAGCGCTAGGTTAAACGGAGCGAAGTCTTTTCGGCGAATCATCGCCATCATGTCCTCCGTCATCGACCGAAGCGCCTCTTTCATCTCATTATATCTCTTTATTTCCATAAAATTATCTTCTTTGGCAGGCGCAGACTTTCTTTTCCGCACCTAAAATAACAGTTTCCTCCGGTCCGTCCTCGCCCGGCTCATAGAAGAATAAGTTCTTCGAACCCTCCTCTTTCCAATGGAGCAAGATCGGATCGATAAATTTCCAACTAGCCTCCAAAGCGTCGCTACGAGCATACAGGGTGGAATCGCCCAGCATGGCATCCAGCAACAGACGCTCGTAAGCGTCAGGAAGATAGCTCTTCGAAAGGGAATCGTAGCGGAAGTCCATGCTGACTTGCTTCACCTCGAAACCGGCTCCCGGCATTTTCAGCCCGAACTTCAAGGATATACTCTCGTTCGGTTGGATACGGATGGTCAATTTATTGCAGGAACCTCCCGAACATTGACCGACAAACAGTTGATGGGGCGTAGACTTGAAGTGGATCACTACCTCCGATGACTTCTCCGGCAACTTCTTTCCCGTATAGAAATAGAAAGGCACACCGCTCCAGCGCCAGTTATCGATGAAGAATTTCATCGCCACATACGTCTCGGTATTCGAGTCGGGAGCTACGTTCTTCTCTTCCCGATAACCGATATATTGTCCGCGGACAACCATCTTATCCATATCCAACACCGTATACGGACGTATGGAGCGGAATACTTTCACGATCTCGTCACGAATCGGTTCCGGCTCGAATATAGAGGGAGATTCCATGGCGATAAACGACATCAATTGCATCAAGTGATTCTGGATCATATCCCGCATCGCCCCGGCTCCATCATAATATTTCCCTCGATTCTCCACCCCCAAGGTCTCAGTAGCGCTGATCTCGATGGAATCGATATAATTATGATTCCACAATGGCTCGAAAATACCGTTCGAGAAACGCAATACCAAGATATTCTGCACGGTCTCTTTCCCCAGATAATGGTCAATACGATAAATCTCCTCCTCATGGAAGATATGTCGTAAATGATCATTCAACTGGCGGGCAGACTCCAAGCTGGTGCCAAACGGCTTCTCCACGATGATCCGCCGGAAACCATCCGGAGACTCGGTCTTGTTCAAACCACTCTCCAGCAAACATTGCGGGACGATCTCGTACATCACCGGCGGGGTAGCCAAGTAATAGATGATCTTATCCGGCAAGTCATGTTTCTCTTGCAAGAACTCGATGCGCTCACGCAATTTGTAGTATTCATCGGCGTTGGTGGAATCGAAGGCGAGGTAATAAACATTCTCCAAGAAGTCATCGATCAAGCCCTCGTCGTAGGTCTTTCCCTTCTGTGCCTCCAAGATATGCGTATGTTGCTCCGCACGGAACTCCTCATCGCCATAAGCGGTACGGGCGGCTCCCAAGATGCAGAAGCGGTCGGGTAGCAAGCCACGAACATATAACTCGAACAAAGAGGGAAGCAACTTACGACTGGTAAGATCGCCCGACGCCCCGAATATAACTAATAATTGATTATCTGCTTTCTTCATGCCTTTATACGTTATAAGTTCCAGAAACCGTCTTTCCTCCCTCACCCGTCCAGTTGGTATGGAAAAACTTACCACGCTCCCAATCGACCCGCTCATAAGTATGAGCCCCGAAATAATCCCGCTGGGCCTGAATCAAATTAGCGGCGGAATGCGGGGTAGACAGTCCATCGAAATAGCTCAACCCCGAGCTCATCGCCGGCAAAGCCACTCCATGCAAGGCACCCTCGGCTACCACTTGCCGCCAAGCCAACAAGGAAGACTCAATCTTTTGAATAAAGAACTCATCGAATAAGAGGTTCTCCAGATTCCGGTTCTTCTCATAAGCCTGCGTAATTTTCTCCAAAAAGACAGAGCGTATGATACATCCCTTCCGCCAAATCTTGGCGATCGTACCGTAATCCAACTGCCAATCATATCGCTTGGAGGCTTGGTACAACAAAGAGAATCCCTGCGCGTAGGAAACCAACTTAGCGGCATACAAAGCCTGCTTGATCTCTTTCTCCGAGATCAAGGTCTGCCCCAGCACGCCACTCTTCGGATAAAGCGAGGACGCTTTTTTCCGTTCTTCCTGCATGGAAGAAAGCATACGGGCATAAACAGCCTCGGTAATCAATGTCAGCGGATCATTCTCGTCCATAGCGGCGATAGCGCTCCATTTACCGGTACCCTTCTGGCCGGCGGCATCCAATATCTTATCTAGCAGGTAGCCCTCCCCCGCCTCGTCCTTGAAGCGGAGAATATCGGCCGTAATACCGATCAGGTAGCTATCCAGCTCTCCCGTGTTCCAATCCTCAAAGATACGAGCCAAGGCCTCATTGTCCAGATCCAGACGATTCTTCAATAAGGAATACGCCTCGGAAATCAACTGCATATCTCCATACTCGATACCATTGTGTACCATTTTCACGAAATGGCCGGCTCCACCCGGACCAATCCATTGGCAACAAGGCGTCCCGTCGTCCAGCTTGGCGGCGATGCTTTGCAAGACATCCTTCACCAAAGGCCAAGCGGCAGGCGAACCACCCGGCATCACGGAAGGTCCGTACAAGGCACCGATCTCGCCTCCGGAGATTCCGGTACCTACGAAGTACATCCCATGCGCCTCCATCTCCTTCACCCGGCGTTCCGTATCATGGAAATCCGAGTTACCACCATCAATAATCACGTCACCGGGTGATAAGTAAGGAATCAATTGAGCCATCAGCTCATCCACCGGGGCACCCGCTTTTACCATCAGCATAATCTTGCGAGGACGCTCGATAGACTCAACAAATTCCTGTATCGTATGGGTTCCTATAAAATTCTTTCCTTTTCCACGACCGCTCATGAAGCGGTCTACCACGCCTTCCTCTCCCGGCGCTGTACGATTATAAACGGATACGGCGAACCCCTTACTTTCCATATTCAACGCAAGGTTCTCGCCCATCACAGCCAAGCCGATTAATCCAATATTTGATGTTTTCATATTTATGTTTTTATTTTATTAATCCAAATAAATCATTTAAAGCCTCACTCATCGACGGATGGGTGAATATCGAATCCCGAAGGAATGTGTAATCTTGCCCGAGACGCATCGCCAAGCTAACCGTATTTATGACTTCGCTGGACTCGGCGCAGAATAAGGTACATCCTAGGATCTTCCCGGTATCCGCATCTACCACGGCTTTCAGCAAGCCATCCGTCTGCTCGATGGTACGGGTACGAGGCATAGCGGCGGCAGGCAGGCTGGCCACCTTTATATTTTTCTCCATCTTACGGGCTTGCGTCTCGTTCAACCCGACATGGGCCAACGGAGGATCGATGAATACGGAATAAGCCACTGCTTCCCGATCGTCCAAGCTCCGGAAACCATTACCAAACAGCTCTTCCCGGATAATACGGTAATCATCCAAAGACAGATAGGTGAATTGTAATCCTCCATGTACATCCCCGATCGCCCAGATATTAGGGATATTGGTACGCAACTTACTATCCACCTCGATAGCGCCACGATTAGTCGTCTGTATTCCGGCGGCCTGCAGATTTAGGCTTTCCGTATTCGGTTTACGGCCGGTAGCCAAAAGCACCGCCTCGGCTTCCAGTCGCAAGGTATCTCCCGAGATAGCGTTACGGCAGATCACCGCAGCCCGCTCAACATCCTGCTCAATCGTCTGCACAACTGTGTTCAAATGAATGGTGATCCCTTTTTTCTCTAGCGTGGACTTCACCGAATCGGCGATGTCCCGGTCCTCACGAGGGATGAACACCTCCCCTGCCTCCAAGATCGTTACCTTCGACCCAAAACCGGCGAACATGGAAGCGAATTCCAGCCCGATATATCCGCCTCCGACAATAACCAGATGCCGTGGCAGTTTCTCCAGTTCCATAATGGAAGTACTTGTATATACGTAAGGATTATCCTCGATACCGCTTATCGTAGGAATAATCGTCGTGGCTCCGGTATTGATGAATATCTTCTCGCCTTCCAGCAAGAAAGAGTCCGTATCCGTTTTCACGACAATCTCATAAGGGGAACGAAAAGAAGCCTCTCCGGTATAGACCGTTACGGTCTCCCGATCATCCAGATTCTTGAAATTCTTCTCACGAAGCAAAGAGGTCAGTTTCTCCTTGGCGAGGATCGCCTGCTTAAACTCCTCCGCATATTGCTCGAAGGTAGAAGGTCTGCGATACCCTGTCACTTGAGCGTAATGTACAAGCGCTTTCGTCGGTATACAGCCGATATTGATACAAGTACCTCCGTACATACCCGTCGAACGCTCCACCACAGCTACATTCCATCCATGGTTGGCCAAATCCGCCGCCAAGGTTTTTCCACCTTTCCCAAAACCAATAATAATCGCATCGTACTTTTTCATCTCTGATTTATCTTCTTTTCGTTAGACATTAAAATAACATTCGTTTTAACCTAATTGTTGCGAATTTCATATTGCAAAAATAGCTCCAGCCCCTATTTTACAAAATGGCTGTTCAACCTATAAGTTTAGCCATTTTTCCCGAAACAACAAAATAACGGACAATATGCTTCGCCTCATCCTTCTCTACGCCACCTAACGCACTCGTTAAGTCCACCGGAAAATATACATTTATGGACTATGTAAAGGTAGGGTTACCTTTACAAATCGTGATGGGAATCGTGATGGTATTTATATCACCTTTATTATTCCCATTCTAAACATTCGCACATGCATTTTAGTTTTATATTTGCAGTTGTAAAACAGTACAAGAAAATTTATGGATATACCGTTTAAACCGATTAGGTTAGAAGACAAAGAGATCATAACCTCATTTACATTTCCCAGCGATTATCGCAATTGTGATTTCTCATTCGCGAACATGTGCAGTTGGCGTTTCTTATATGACAGCGAATTCGCTATCGTGGATGGCTATTTATTAATCCGTTTCATGATCGAGGACAAGAGCCGTTTCGCCTATATGATGCCTGTCGGGGATGGAGATTTAGCGGGTGCCGTTCGTTTGCTAGAAGAGGATTCCTTAAAATATGGACATCCGCTCTGTATGCTGGGTATCACCCCCGACGCCAAGGAGCAACTGGAAGGCGCACTTCCCGGAAGCTTTTTCTATATCCCGGAGCGGGATTATTTCGACTATATTTATTTACGGGAGGATTTAGCTACCTTACGGGGTAAGAAATATCAATCCAAGCGTAATCATATCAATAATTTCAAGAAACGTTATTCGTACGAGTATGTCCCTATCACGCCGGATATCGTACCGCAATGCCTGAAACTGGAATGTAAATGGTATAAAGCAAACAATGGAGATAATGACGAGGAAGAGCTTAATGACGAACGTCGCTCCCTTACCTATGCCTTACATCATTTTGACAGCCTAGGCCTGATCGGTGGCGCTCTCCGGGTTGATAACGAGATTATCGCTTTCTCTTTCGGGGCCCCTATCAACCATAATACATTCGGGGTTCACGTGGAGAAAGCGGACGTGAATTTCGACGGTGCCTATACGGTGATTAACCAAGAGTTCGCTTCTCACCTTCCGGAACAGTATACTTACGTGAACCGGGAGGAGGATCTCGGCATACCGGGGTTGCGCCAAGCGAAGCTTTCTTATCAGCCTACCATACTATTAGAGAAGAGTGCCGCAATAAAAAAGCAACTTACGCAAACTAAATAAATTATGGACAAGAAACAACAAATCGTAAACTTATGGCGTACCTGCTTCGGGGATTCTGAGGCATTTATCAGCCTTTATTTTGATCGTGTTTACAAGGACGAGAACGCAATGACCATCGAGAAGGACGGTAAAATAGTATCTGCCTTGCAGATAGTTCCTTATACGATGACTTATTTGGGTACCGAGATCTCGGTGGCCTATATCTCCGGGGTGTGCACGGCTCCGGAAGAAAGGGGTCAGGGGCTTATGCGGCAACTCTTGCAAGAGACATTCGAGGAAATGGAACGGCGTGAGGTCGCTATCTCCGCCTTGATCCCTGCCGATCCTTGGCTATTCGACTATTACCGGGAACAGGGTTATACCGAGGCATTCGATTATTCCGTGGAGACGTATATCCGCCCGAATACGCCGGTTCAACTCCCGAAGATAACGGTTATCCAACCGGAGGTACCGACAACCGACGAATTGTTCGCTTATTTCAACCGCAAATTACGTGAACGCCCTTCCTGTATCTTGCACTCGCAGGATGATTTCATCACAATACTCCGGGATCTGCAATTAGATAACGGAGGAATGTACACAGCCTTGGACGAGAACGAGAAGGTGGTTGGCATGGCTTTCGCACTGCCTCTTGAGGCGGGTACAGCGCCGTCCGACAAAAAGCTTTTTATCAAGGAACTTCTTTACGACTCGGAAGAGATCAAGGAATTACTATTGCAAGAGCTTACCCTGCAAAATAACATATCGCAAGCGACGGTCAATACCCCTCCCACCCCTCCGGGTACCTTACCTATGGGTATGGCCCGCATCATCGACACGAAACGCATGATCCACCTCTGGCTATCCAAACAACACGAAAGCCCCGTCTCCAAAAAAGACTTGGAACAAATGGATAACCAAACGCTAACACGACAGTTGATGGGGTACCAAGGGAGGACGGCTTATATGAGTTTGATGCTGGACTGACAAAGAAAATCCCCTAGCTAAGACGATTTTTGGCTAGGGGATTTTATATATAAATATATAACTACTATTATTTCTTTACCGGCTTATGATAAACATATTTCTCTTCCGGATTCATATACCAATTTTTCTGGCTTGTGCCTGATGAAGCAGACCATTCCTTAAATGCCGGGTATGCTTGATCAATAGAAACGACTTCTGACGCATATTTAAAATCACTCATCGGGATAATAAATCCCCACATTGTCTTATCTGAATTGTCAGGGTCATTAGCAACATAATTATTTGTCTCAGCTTTAACCCGATCAGTCGGTTTATAACCAGCCAAATGGACTTCTGAACGATTCTGGGCATTACCACCATTTACTATAAAGAAATTCAAATAGAACATATCCAGATCATCTGATGAAACAGGACTGTTGAATTCGACCTCATATTGCAAAGTTCTTATGCCATAATCGTTAGCATTATTAAATGTATTCACGGGCACTCGCTTATCCACATTACCCATAATCCTATGCGCATCATCAAACAAAGGTAGCACCGCAGCAGAAGGATTCGACTCTATTTCATTTGCCGATTCAAAATATCCATTATTGGCAAACACGCCATTCGGCACAGAAGCTTTCGTTATCTTGGCGGTCGTTAATCTATCAAACTGGATACCTGCTCCCAATGTCTTTGTAGCTCCTACCGCAATCAAGTTGACAGTTAAGATCATACTTTCTACATTGTTTGCGCCGTCCATAACCAATTGACTCTGTATGCCCAACACCAAATCATTCATATCATAATCACCAAAAGCAGGCCAATTATCTTCCATGGCGAATGTATAGTAGGGACCATTGGGAACTTCTATCGGATAATTAGGATTAGAAGGAGGATTTGTCGAACCTTGATTACCATCACCCGTGCAATCGCCCGCAGGAATTGCAATTGAAGCGTTTTTATCAACCTGCTTACTTCCACCAGACAACGTTAGATTTTTCGAAAGTTCATTCCCTTTCCATAAGTCTCCCAACAATTCCAAATTCCCATCCAACGAAAGCGTTCCTCCCGATAAATTAATTTGCGTGAAATCCAATAAGGCATAATCTGAATCCTTACACTCTATCTTGTTCCAACTTTTAAAAGATGCCAAATTCTGCCCTGACACATCATCTGTATCCGTAATTCTGAAAATCGAGTATTTTTCCATTTCACACTCAATCTCTTTCGCATCCATATATCTTGCTTCAAGCAGAGTAGAAGCACCCAAGAACATACCAACATTGTAAAGCGAAAGTCCGGCTTCAACATTAATCTTACAATGATTCTCTATCCGTCCACCATTGCCACTATTTTCTGCTGTCATATTAATATTAGTAGCCTTAATCGTACCATAATTTATTAGCTCAACAGCATGATTTTTCGATCTATATCCCGAAAGAATTACTTCTCCATAGTTCTCAAGATCATAATCAACTAATTTGTAAGCGGGTTTAAAACTATCATCCGGCTCTCCAAACTTCGCTCCACTTTTCACAACCAGCCTAGCGCCGTTACCTTGTGATTGTCCATCAGCTTCAAGGATTTTCAAACTACCCTTCTGGTCCAAAACAATAGTAGCCCCACTGCTTCCTATAAGAGTTGAGACAGACAATGCCCCTTCTACATATAATGTCACACTTCCGACCAGAGTAAGGGCCTTTGCCTCATAACCTTCTCCGACAAGCTTATACTCCCCTTCATACAAAGTAATAGAACCTTTATCCTTAGAAGCCATATTAAAAAACTCCTGGGCAGAAATCAATCTAGCTTTTCCTGAATTATAATTATCTTCTCCACTTCTCAATAAAGATTTAGTTGTTGTACCAACGGCAGAAGCTGGCTTAAAATCGCAAGCCAGATCCTTCATTGAGGGATCTACTAATACGGTCTTCACCGATTTTCCTTTTCGGGGATCAATCTGCATAATGTAAATTGTTTCTAAAGCTTGGGGCAATGTCATCGTGCGAACATACGGCTTATTCCCGTTGGCCACACCACCATATAATGGTTTAGCATCATCGGCATAGAAAGGATTCACGTCATATACCCATACTTGGTAATCATACTGGCCATTGAACTCATCATTCACCTCTACGGTTAAAGTCATTTGACGAATAGTAGCTGTCGATTGATTGAAATCATTAGGCAAAGACGGATCCGGCTTCTCCGGAGTAGGCGGAACCGGATCCGGCTTAGGTTCGTACACATCGGTAGTACACGCCGCCAATAGAACGCAAAGCGCGATAGCGACACATTTCATTGTTGATTTAATCATTGTTTTCATATCATTGAAGTTTTATTATTCACCTATCCCCTATAAACATTCAGTAATCCACAACCTTGTCAATACAGCGTCATTTTGGCGTTGGCAAGACATTCATCATCATTGGTTGCCAATCATAGAATCGATATATTATTTATTGAACAACAAAAGGATGTGCCTTAAAGCACATCCTCCGCATAACTAGTTCTTCATTCTGTTTTGTTTGTAAAGAGATCATATTTTATTACATTGTCCTCTACATAATTTAAATACCACCCCGGCGTATTATCACCTTTAATCCAACTCCCGAAACCCTCATAAGCATCATCGATACGAATCGTCTCTTTAGGATAAGTAGCGAAATCTTGTGAAGGTATACTTAAAGCCCACATCAAACCAGTCTCATTCGACACATAGTCTGCCGTACTATTATCACTAGATGCGGCTTTATCCGTACCTTTATAACCCGCTATATGAACTTCATTTCTACGATCAGAATCAAAGCCATTGGTAACAATAAAGAGATTAAAATTATTAACGTTCATGACTCCATCAATAGGTGTATTGAAATTAACTGTCACTTCGTTCACTACAGGCTCAGCTGTTATCTTATAAGTATTAATAGGTGTTCTTTCCGAGCTACCTAATAGAGAATGTGCATCCGAGAACAACTGGATCACAGCATTCGTCTGTCCTTGCTCAGCGCCAGAAACCGCCGAAGCGGGAATACCATCCAATTGGAAACCAACCCCAATTTGCTTTGTAGCGCCGGTGGCATATAGCGTATAGATGATTTTAGCAGACTCCGTCTTGCCCCCGATCTTTTTATTATTTATCTGGATACCTATTACCAAATCATTCATATCATAATCGCCGGTAGTAGGCCAATTATCCTCAAATAAATAAGTATAAGGTAAAGTCTCAACTTCTTCATACGACGGATCTTGATCTCCATCTCCTTCTCCCGGATTCTGATTTCCTGAATTTTTATTACAATCATCTTCATCTATCTCTACAGATGCTTGTCCTTGCGCAAATGTAGCCGGAGCATTCAGTTTATAATAGTTTACATTCTTGTCATGATGATCACATTCGATCTCAAGCATACCTGAATACTCTACACTATTCCAACCACCTAATATTACCTTATTTGCTCTAAACAACGCATATTCCGGGCTATCAGACGTACCTGATATGTAATTTGTTTGCGTCGTAAAATGCACTCCAGCATCTTTATCATCATCAGTACAATCAAAAATGGAAAACGCATCCATATACATGTGCAAACCACCAGCCGTAAATTTATCACACTCAAAACCAGAATAGGAAGCTAAAATTATAGTTCCACCGTTAACATCGCATATATCCGTCTCAAAAACACAAGCGTTATATATCTCTCCATTTGTTAACATCAATGTTTTCTCTATATCAAATTCTCCATAATTTACAATGAGGTTTGTTTTATCAGTAGTAGACAGCCCACCTGTAATGTCCATTTCTCCATCATTATAAATTGAAGCACTTGAAGTTAAAGCCAAAGAATAATTTCCATTTGCCTTCTTTCCATTCAACTCAACATCTCCATGATTAATCAATCTTGATTGAGCCGTGAAAGACAAGCTCAATTTTTTGTCATCATCATCATCTCCTAAAGAGCCATCCTTTTCTACCGCTATTTGAGCGTTACCCACACAGTTCAATACTATATTGTTTTTACCAGCAGTCAACTCGCCATCACTTAATATATAAATCTTCGCATTATTCTGCAAAGTTAAGTAATCAGTGGTTAGTTTGGCTTCACCTTTTATATATAAGCTAAAATTCCCCTCTCCCGGTAAAGAACTTATATTCAACTTTGCATCCTTGTTTACGATATATTTTCCTCCAGTTTTAATTTGTTGCTTTCCACTAATCGCAGTCGCACCTGACGGACTAAAATCAACCTCTGGCATTTCGTAACTTGCGCTACGCAACACTGAACCAGAAGAGCTTTTAGTATTGGCAATCGAACCCAAATTACAAACCATATCACCATCTTGAACAGGAAAAGCATAAACTCTTTTTCTCTTAAAGGGATCAGTTTGACGTATAAAGATTTCATTTTCAGAATCCGGAATACTTATATTCACGTTAAATGGAACTTTACTATTCACTTTCTGTCCTGCCAGCAATCTCGCCCTTTCATCAATAGCTGGATTGCCAGCAAAGGCCTCTATTGTATAATAATATTTTCCATCATAAGCATCGACTATATTTACAGTCAAGTTTCTCGACTTGGATATCGAGTTCACTATATCCACAATTGGATTTTCCGGAATCTCCGGCTCCGGAGTTGGAGTAGGATCCGGCTTCGGCTCATACACATCCGCCGTACAAGCGGCCATCAGCGCCGCGAACAGGAACAGCGCCATGAACTTCACTTTCGTAAAAATACATCTCTTCATATGCTTAATCATTAAATATTTCCCCTATAACACTGTTAAAAAAAAAGTTGTATATTTTAATCAACTTGTTGAGTATTATCGACAGCAAAGGTAGACTTTATTATGACACGAAGTCCTTCAACAGGCAAACATTATTACATCAATTAACTATAATTAATAACATATCCAATAAAAAGCCATTGATAAATAGACAATATTTATCTCATGCCGTATTAAAAAAGAATAAAAAACACACTTTTACCCCCCTACTCCAGCCACTCAAGCAACTCCTTACGCCAAGACTCCCGTTCACGGCGAAGGCGGTCGGTGTCGGAAGGGATAAGGCCCTTGGCGATCTTCTCGTCGTAATAGCGGAGGATATGGCGGTGGGCGATGATGAGTTGCTCGAGGGACAGCGCCTCGTTGGGCTGGAGTTGATCCATTCATGCCCGCGCGAAAACGCCGTGACGGATATGTAGTTCCCGCTCGAAGGTATGCCGCATGCGGGGATAAAGGCGGTCCAGATAAGTGAGTACACGTACGGTTAGCGC
>NZ_FR885277.1:0-525 GCF_000436315.1 Parabacteroides sp. CAG:2
GCTCGGGGTTCTTTTCACCTTTCCCTCACGGTACTGGTTCGCTATCGGTCTCTCGGGAGTATTTAGCCTTACGGGATGGGCCCCGCTAATTCACGCAAGATTTCTCGTGCCCCGCGCTACTCAGGATGCCACTAGGCTTCAATCGTCAGTCGTGTACGGGGTTTTCACCCTCTATGACCGCCTTTTCCAAGGCGTTCCACTTGACTCTATCTTGCCACGTCGTGGTCCTACAACCCCCGTGTCGCCTAGACGACATGGGTTTGGGCTCTTCCGTGTTCGCTCGCCACTACTTACGGAATCATTGTTTATTTTCTCCTCCTATGGGTACTTAGATGTTTCAGTTCCCCACGTTCGCCTCCCTTACGGGATGACAGGCCTTCAGCCTGCCGGGTTGCCCCATTCGGATATCCCGGGATCAAGGGCTATTTGCGCCTCCCCCGGGCTTTTCGCAGCTTATCACGTCCTTCGTCGCCTCCGAGAGCCAAGGCATCCACCGTCTGCCCTTGCTTACTTTCTCTCACCTCG
>NZ_FR885278.1:0-7020 GCF_000436315.1 Parabacteroides sp. CAG:2
GGCCTATAAAACGGAAGGTGTCATGCAAAACGCCGCCGACGTGCAGGCTTATCTGGATAAGAACTGTAAAGGCAACGCAGCCAACTCCCTGCAAGGTAGCTCCATCCAACCGGGCGACTTGAAATTCGTAGACGTGAATGGCGACGGCGTGATCAACGAGGACGACAAGACCGAAGTCGGCAACCCGCACCCGGATATCACGATGGGTCTAAGCTTCAACGTTGGTTACAAAGGATTCGATTTAGCGGTAACCACCTATGGGGCCTTCGGACAACAAAATATGCGCTCTTATCGTAAGTTTACCGACGGCAACGTGGAGAATTACACCTCCGAGGTATTTGAGTACTGGCACGGTGAGGGAACCTCCAATCGTTATCCTCGTCTGGTTCCGGGTAACACAGGTGTCAACTTCCAACAGATATCCGATATCTTCGTGGAAGACGCCAGCTATTTCCGCATCCAGAACGTTACTTTGGGCTACGACTTCAAGAACCTATGGAAGAACTGCCCACTGCCGCAATTACGTCTGTACGTAAGCGCCCAGAACCTCTTCACCTTCACGGGATACAAGGGTATGGACCCCGAAATCGGTACGAACGATAGTTATCGCGAGGACAATCCTTGGGCAAGAGGTATCGACTTAGGTTCTTATCCTTCACCCAGAACTTATATGGTAGGTGTTAACATTAAATTTTAAGAGAAAAGCAACATGAAAAAGTTAATATATGCAATATGTATGGGCGCTGCCGTAGCCTTCTCCAGTTGTGAGGACATGCTCGACACGACCAATTACACAGAGAAGACAACCGCTACATTCCCGGAGTCGTACGACGATGCCCAGCAAATGATAGCAGGCGTTTACGCCAGCATGGCATCCGTTTGCGCCAACCCCGAGAGATCGTTCCTTTATTACGCCCAACTAGCCAGCGATGACGCGCTAGGCGGGGGCGGCTCGAACGACAAGCTGATGCAGGCCATGGACCTGCTCTGCAACTATCAGTCCGACATGACCCGCCAGTTCTGGAAAGACCGTTATGCCGGCGTATTCCGTGCCAACAGCGCCATAGAGACCTTGGATAACTGTCCGGACTTTCCTTCCACGGAAGCACGTAACCAATTGATGGGCGAGGCTCTCTTCATGCGTGCCTATTTCTACTACGAGCTAGCCTCGATGTACAATCGTGTACCCCTAATCACTACATCCCAGACAAGCGATGTGCCACAGGCAAGCCCCGCCGAGATCTGGGGACAGATCTTGCTAGACCTTAAGACAGCCGCCGACATCATGCCCGCATGGCGTGGAGGTACGTCATCCCTTGAGGCAGGACACGTCGACAAGTACACCGCCGAGGCCATGTTAGGCCGTGCTTGGTTGTTCTACACCGGCATGTACGGGAATGGCGAAGATATAGCCGCCTTGACCAGCGCCACTTACAACCCGCTGACCTCCGTCACCTTGGCCGACGGCTCTACCCTAACGAAGGATCAAGTGATCTCTTATATCGATGATTGCGTGAACAATTCCGGATATTCCTTAGCATCCGACTTCCGTAGCCTTTGGGCTTACACGAACCGTTGCACGGTGAACGATTTCGAATACACCGCCGGAAAAGGATTGAAATGGGTAGAGGATGATAACGCCGTCAACCCGGAATCTATGTTCGCCATCAAGTTCAATAAGCTGGCCAGTTGGAATACTACCATCGCTTTCGCCAATGGTTACGCGCTTCATTTCGGTCTTCGCGGAGATCAAGACGTAGCAAATACCTTCCCCTTCGGACAAGGTTGGGGAGCCGGGCCTGTAGCACCGAATTTCGTGAACGATTGGGCAAGCGCAGAACCAAATGACATGCGTCGCGACGCTTCCGTATATCGTACGGACAAATTACCCGCTTATAACAAAGGCGGTTGGGCGGACTTCGTACAGGAAACGGACTACTATGCCATGAAATGGTCTCCTGTCGCATGCAAGACATCCAATGACGAGAGTGGCTACTTCAAGACCTTCGAGAACGAGATGTACGGAATCGATGGCTGGACGCAAGGCGCGAATAACCAAGCCTTGGACAACATCCACGACTTGGTATTGATCCGCTTCGCTGACGTTCTCTTGATGCAATCCGAGCTCAAGGGAGATGCCACCGGTATGAATAAGGTGCGGGAGCGTGCCGGCCTTCCGGCTATCGGCTACTCGCTCCAAGCTCTGCAAAACGAGCGCCGTTGGGAATTAGCTTTGGAGGGTACCCGTTGGAACGACATCCGCCGCTGGCACATTGCCGCCGCTGCCTTGCAGAAACAGATAGGTACGCCTATCTACATCGCTGGTAATCCTGCCACGAACAAGGCGCAAAATGGTGGTTACGCCTCCCGCTACAACACCTCCGCCGGTTTCATGAAGATACCTGAGAGCCAGATCTCACTCTCCAGTGAACTCCAGCAGAACGAAGGTTGGGGAGCGGACGCCGAGTACAATGGCTGGGCTAATTAATAACTTTTTAATTCAGAATATACAATCATGATAAAGAATATATATTATATAGTAATGGCATTGATCGCAGGAATGATGGTTTCCTGCGACCCAATCACAGAAAGTGATCCGGGCATATCCGCCAACTTAACCGAGGCGGATCTGCAAGCCCGTGTAGCGCTTACGCAAACGACGGCCGGACAAAACAAGTTCACCTTCTCCACCAATCCCACACTGACGGTACAGGTATTGGATCAAGACGGGGCCATCCTAGCCACCGGAACCGAGGGTTCCATCATTGGCACTCCTCCCCTCACGAGCTTGACCGTCCGGGCTATGAACCAAGACGGCTCCATCACCTCTTTCTCTAACGATGTGACGATCTCCGAGTATGTGGATGTGCCTTCTATTTATGAAGGATTATTCGGACCGGAGTATAATTCTGTAACTTGGGTTTGGGATACAGATGCCAGCAACGGCCTTTGGGGAAATGGTGCTTATATGGAAAGCACAGGTCCGGAATGGTGGCAAGTTCAAGCCACAGACATCGACCAACAATGTACTGAGAAAGGATATGCCAAAGATGGGTTAGAAGGTTGGATGACTTTTACCTTGGCTGGCAAGAAAGTAGAAACCAGCCGCGGTCAATCCGGAACAATCGCATGGGACTTATCCGCTGTAGCCAAAGATGGTTGGGATCAAGGTACATTAACGTTCACCGGAACCATTCCTTTATTAGGACTGGTGAAAATGGGAGACACTGATGATACCTTCGCTCCTCAATATGAATATCACATCTTGGAAGCGGATGGTGAGCATCTTAAACTAGCGGCTCCGAAACCCGGCGCAGGTGATTGGGGAGAGGCTTGGTTCTGGAATTTTAAAACAAGAAAATAAAGAAAATATATCATGAAGAAAGTATTATTCATTCTATATTGCACTATTAACAACAACTGTTATTAATATCAATGCTGACGTAAATGGTCCATCACCTTCCTATGCCGCAGAAAGAGAAGGGTATTCAAAAATGTACGTTACAGCTCAAAATCAGGACGCCCATATATCAATGGTTATTGAAGATCAAAATTTCATGGAATATACTATCACCAGTGGTTTTTATAGTGGAGGTCCATGGGTTTACTTTGTTGAACATGGAAAGTATAAAGTTGTTTCCATAGATAAGGGATATAGAGTCTCTTGTAATGGATCTACAGTTCAAGTAGGATCTGTCATAACTTTTAGCGGCGCAACTGGGCATATTGGATTTTACGTAAATAATTGATCTAAAAATGAATATCACGATACTCAATGTTCTCCGTGACATTGAGTATCTCTGATCGGATAAATGAAGAAGATGTATCTCACTAGCAATATTTTATGATGAGATTATCCCAATAATTCATTCATTCTTGTTATATAAGAGGGGCGGAGCGTTTATCGTTCCGTCTCCTCTCTTTTTATCTTACACGGTACTCGCCCTGCAAATATCCTTCCGTCAACCAAACCGCTCTCCGGCCATCTTTTTGATTTCCATAGAGCATTTACCTTGACACACCTATTTTCCAAACCTAGCGAAATAGCGAGAAAGCAGTAGCAATAAGCACCCCTTTTTGTTAAAATACAGCGTTTTCCACACACAATAGGTGCCGGAAGCCTGCGTAACTAGTCGTATTAGGCAACGCCGATACTGCCGTTGGGCATCGTAAGTAGTCAAGAATAGGGTTATGAGTAGTCGCGAATGGGCATTCTTACCCTGTTATAACCCTATTGTAGCACCGTTTTTCTTCCCTTCCTGCCCCCAAAACATGAAATACGATGAATAAATTCCGCTAGAATAAAAGGCCGTTATTCAACATTAGCCTATCAACCAATCGATTGTCGTTTTTTTCTTTCGTTTTCGGGAGCATACCTTACCTTTACCCGAAAGAATCGATTCTCCATGACTTAAATTTACAAACTGTCACTTTGCTAAAAGACGCAAGACAAGGAGATGTCAAGTATCCGTGAAAGATGATACATCTTACAACGGTAATATCATACATCCTACAACAGTAAGATCATACATCTTACGGCGATAAGATGCTACAACTGTACCTTACTGAAAATAAGTTCGTGCATTAAACTCCATAATCGGACGTTTTAAACTGAATAACGTCGCAAATATCGCAGCGTTTCTCCTGTTCTAATGTCGCATCAAGTACTTAAAATATGTATATACACGAAAGAGATAATTGGACATCATTCAGATAGGACGTTTCCGAGCTTACCGCACTCCTTGAAGAGGTGGGGCGTAAACGAGGAATGCTGTATGGCAGACTTGCCTCACACCATCCCCAACGTCTCAAACATCCCCCGGTAAACGGCGGCCTTCTCCTCCAACGGCCTCGGATAAGCTCTAGAGGATGAAGGCATACGGAACAGCCTCATCGTCCTTCCCATACAAGAAAATTCCGACGAGAAGCCCACTTTCGGCTCCTCCGTGCCGGGCAATACGGAGAGGAGAGTATCCATCGCTTTCTGCCCGGTTACCACGATCGCCACGCATTCCGGTATCTGGGACAAGACCTTTTCCGGATCGATCGGCCGTACCACCTCAAGGAACTTATCGGAGGCGTTCGCTTTCAAGCGGATCACCTCCATGGCGGTATCACCGATCCCGATCCCCTTCTCCCGGCAGAAAGCCTTCGCCTTCTCCTCGCTGAACGCCTTCTTGTCTCGCAGGAACGCATCCTTGTTCCCATAGAAAATCAAGCCAAGGATGCGCCACATATCATTCTGGATATTCGGGTAATAAAAATCCATGCTCCAACGAGCTTTTGGAGGCGGGAAACTTCCCAGCATCAGCAATCTCGTATTCTCCGGGAGGAAGAAGCCTAGCGGATGCAGCTCGGTGGTCATGCTTCCTTGTTCTTTTTGAGTTCCTTCTTCTGGTCCTCTTTCGCCAGAAGCACGACGTTATACACGAAGTCCGTGATCCATTGCTCGGAGTAGCCTAGTTTCTCGGCATACTTACGCACGCTCCATGCGGCCTTCTGCACGCTGATATCCTTCCACTCGGACTTGGTCAAGATATCGTGAACCGTCTTCGTCGTCATATTATACAGCAACTTCTTCACCAGCATGGAAAAGCGGAACTTCCACTGCATCAGATTACCAAGCAAGTTGAACAAGTCATTGCAGAAACCTTGGAACATGAAGAAATACGTCTTGATATCGTTCTGGTTCTTGCAGTTCTTCTTCACCGAGCTGTCGATCTCCTTGAAGAAAGCCTCGCTTAGGCCGTAATCCTCCATCAACACCTTGCGCACACGGGATTTCTCGGCGACACCCAATTTGTTATTCTGGGTCGGTATCTTCAACATGCGTTTGAACAAAGCCATATCGGCGAGCATGTTCAAGTTGGTGATACCCAAGTTCACGGCCATAACGGCTTGATAATATACACGGATTAAAGATACGAACTCCTCCACGGAACCTTTGCCGGCCTCTTCCGCCTCAGATACGTTCTTCTTGAATAGCTTAGAAATAAAATTCATCGTACGATTATTAAATAGTTTCGAGCCGCAAATATACGAAAACTTACCGCCAATGCAGAATAACTATTCAATTCTCTCCACCGTAACCTCCGGAAATTGCTCCATCAATAGCAACAGTGGACTTTCCTCCGTGTTTTTACGGGCCTTCAACACGATGCTGACGACGTACTCGTCCTTCTCCTGATGCCCCAGTCTTTTCATGTCATAGCTTACCAGCAGGAAACCTTTCTCGTAGATAACACGGGCGATCCGGTTGATCGCCTCCTTGTCGGAGGTAGAGAATACCACCAAGGAACTTCGCATCCCAATGCTTTTAAAAATAACGCTCAACAGCTCCAGCCCGGCGAGCGTCAACAAAGTGGCGGCGATACCGAGCCCGTACATGCCTGAGCCGACGGCCAGACCGATACCGGCGGTCGCCCAGATACCGGCGGCGGTAGTCAATCCCCGCACGAATTGTTTCTGGATGATGATCGTACCCGCCCCGATGAAACCGATGCCACTCACCACTTGGGCGGCCACACGGCTCGGATCGAGACTTACGCTATTCTCTAGGATGACATCTTGGAAGCCATATTGGGAGACAACCATGATCAACGCGCTACCCAACGAAACAAGGAAGTGAGTCCGGTAACCCGCCTCCTTCGCACGGTACTCACGGTCTAGCCCGACAACGGCGCCCAGAATACCTGCCACGAAAAGTCTTAGTATGAAATCCCACATCATAATCAACGATCTTTTAGGTTTTACCCCGAAAGATAGGAATTATTTATTGATTCAGCCGCCATTCACGGTGATAAGAATCGATCGCCTCCCGGACGGAGCCATGTAGGAGCAGGAGATTCTTGCTCTGCTCGTAATCCAGACGAAGCTCTTCCATGATCATACGGGTGCCACGGTCCACCAATTTTTGGTTGGTCAGTTGCATGTTCACCATCCGGTTCCCCTTCACCCGGCCAAGCTTGATCATCGTGGAGGTCGTGATCATATTCAGCACCATCTTCTGGGCCGTACCGC
>NZ_FR885279.1:0-634 GCF_000436315.1 Parabacteroides sp. CAG:2
TTGAACCGGATAAACTGTACAAAGGAGAGTTCTATTTCGTGTATTCTTTGAATCCGTCTGTTGGCATTGAAAAAGCATTGGCAGAAATCAACATTGCCACTACCCCATGGAAAGGTGCGGATTATGTAAAGGGAGTGAAAATGATGGTTGAAGAAGAATTGCCGACATTGGACTTTGTGTCTGATTTGACTTGTGTGGGCTACTCTCTGGATGCGGCTTCCAAGTGGGCTACATTTGGCAGTAAGATAAACAAGACAGTTCTCGTCAGGGCTATCAACGGCAATATTGATGAAGTACTTAGAAAATCAAACAACATCAACAGAGGAAGAACGCTTGTTGAAGCAGCCAAAAAATCATTCAGTACGGAGTTCTTGAAGAGCCGTACACTCATTGACTGGATTATTGGCAAGTATGAAGATACGGATGATAGCGAAAAAAGTACATTCACTAAAAATATGAGCCACTTTCTAGCTAATGTTCAACGTGAAAATGCGGAAAACATAGAAAAGGCTAAAGGCACAAGAGGTGGAAAAACAAAGGAAACCATCATTTATGAAGAACTGAGCAGACTTTGGAAAAATTACATGGAAGAGAACTATTAATTAATCAAATAAATATGGATATGAAAATGAAA
>NZ_FR885280.1:0-574 GCF_000436315.1 Parabacteroides sp. CAG:2
GTTTCTGAGAAGAATTCAAAGAAATGGAATGAGTACACTAAACAGATACAGGAGGCACAGGAACAAATAGACAAATATTCAAATCCAAATGAGAAGGATAAGAGTACGGATAATCAACTCAAGCAACAAGAGAAATTGATAGACGAACTCCTATCCCTCCGCCGGCAGAACCAGCAATCCGAGATCGATCTGATGAAAGAAGGCTCCGCAAAGAAGATCGCCCAGATAAACCTAGACTATGACAATGAGATCGCCGCCATACTTACCAAGGAAAAAGAGTGGAAAGACGCTCAAGGCGGCAAACTGACTAAGGAACAGACCGTGGAGATTCGTACAGCCTTGGTGAACTCATACGTCAAACGGGAGCGATCGACCTCTAATGTGAATAAGGAACAACTGGAGGAAGAGAAACGTGCCATGAACGAGTATCTGAAAGAATACGGTTCTTATCTTGATAAGAGAGATGCTATCACGGCTCTTTATAACGAGAAGATAGCCAAGGCTACGACGGAAGGCGAGCGTAAGTCCCTTTCCGAGGCCATGAAAAGGGAACTGTCTGATCTCGACATAGAGG
>NZ_FR885281.1:0-9867 GCF_000436315.1 Parabacteroides sp. CAG:2
AAGGAATTGATGTCGCCTTCGACGCCATCAATAATGTATAGCGGAGTCGTGCTGCCGTTTGTTCCGGCACCACGAATGTTGATATCGAAACTCTTACCCGGCTGGCCGGAGTTCGCTACGATATTGACGCCCGGGCTTTGGCTCTGCAAGGCACCTAGCGGGTTTGTCGTGTTTAATTTTTGGATATTCTCTCCCTTTACTTGAAGGGTAGCACCTGTCACCAACTTTTTCTTTTGTACACCATAACCTACTACCACTACCTCGTCCAAGCTCTGTGAGTCCTCTTTCAAGGTGATCTGTAAGTCGGATGTTTGGGCGGTTACGGGAATCTCTTGGGTCATATAACCAATGTAGGAGATCTCTATGATAGAGCCGGGGGCGGCCTCTAAGCTGAACTTACCATCCAAATCGGTTATCACTCCGTTTGTCGTTCCCTTTACGATAACATTGGCACCGATGACTTCCATTCCTGTTGCGTCTTTCACGGTACCAGTGATTCTTTTTGTTTGTTGCATGACTTCCATCGAAGTACTAGGGGCGGCTAACATTTGTGGTATGCCACCTAGCTGGAAGGCCATACATGCGCCTAAAAACAGCGTCGTTTTCTTAATTGTTGAATTCATTATTTTTTACATTAAATCATATAAGGCTAAACTAAAATTCATTTACTCAATAGGGTCATTAGCGGTTAACTGCTAAAAACATTAGATTTTCGGTCCTTCCTCATAGGCAATTGTTTTTTGTTGTTAATATGTATTGTTAATTTCTGTCGCAAAATTACGTCGGATCCCAAGTGCGTTCAAATACTATTTTATCCAAGAATAATACTTTTTTGCCGGAGTGTATTTTTAACACATCGATGGGGTAGCCGTAGGCATGAAAGCCTTTGTGACTGGTCGCGAAGATAGATGTGTGAAGGAAAAGAGAAGGGGGGATTTTGTATAGAAATAGGGGGGGATATGTATTTATCCCTGTTAAAAAGGTCTCTTATACAATGATTTTTGTCTTTTTGTAGTTATCCCGGAACTCTTTGGGAGAGCAGTTTTTCTTTTTCTTAAAGATACGGTTGAAGTTCGAGAGGTTATTGAAGCCGCAGTCATAACAAATCTCCGCGATGGATCGTTGCGTGTCCACCAGCATGCGGGCGGCGTAACCGATACGGATATCGGTGATATAGTCGGAGAGGGTCTTCCCTGTCCTTAACTTGAAAAAACGGCTGAAAGCGGAAGGGGCCATACCTACGAGTTCAGCCAGTAGGTTCAGGCGGATATCCTGTTGGTATCGCTCGTTGATGTAATTTTGTACTTTTTGGATACGACGACTCTCGGAATGTATATCCGTTATTTTAGCGAACGAGGAACTAGCCAATACTTTGTAGTCCTCCTCGATGGAAAGCTCATACAAGATGGTCAAGAAGTTGATGACCGCATAAAAACTTTGCTCCTCGGAAACCAGCTTTTCCAGTAAATGGTAAACCTTCAAGATGGAAGACATCGGGAAACTGATGCCGCATTGAGCTTTCTCCAACATTTTCCGGATACTGTTGAATTGGTTTTTCTCCAATATATTATTCCCGAAGAGATTGGGAGAGAACTGGATCGTGATCTCATGGATCAGAGGCGATTTACATGCGTTCTGCTCCCAGACATGTTCCAGTTCTTTCCCGGTTATCAATACTAACTCGTATTCTCCGATCACTTCCGCGGAATCACCGACCACACGCCTTACCCCCGGAGCGTGCTCAATGAAATTGAGCTCGTACTCCAAGTGGCAATGGATCGGATAGGTAAATTCTGTCTTACGCCGGTCTACGATGTAAAAGCAGTCCTTTTCCGATAGTGGGGTTATCTCGCGGATAATGTCCATTCTCTGTTGACAATTTAGTTAGTGAGCCTCGGTCAGCTCTATGACCTTGCTATGGGCATGAGCCGTAGAGAACACGTTCATTCCTATTTTCATCAAGAAATCTCCGCTGAAGGTACCTCCGTCGGTAACCAAGGTCGATTTCTGGCCCGGCATGAGGTTTATCTCTTGTACCTTATATTTCTTATTCGGGTCCAATCCTTGTAGCTTTACGGGGAAAGTCTTTTCTCCGAAGCGAGGGTGGATATCATAAGCGAATAGGACGGATTTGCTTTTTGCCTTATCCACGTACATCACGGATGAATGGTTGGTATCGTAAGGGGAGACTAGACGGTACAGATCGCCGTCGAGGATCGTGCCCTTTAGACGTTTGTAGTTGGCAACTGCTTCTTGGCAGTATTTCATCTCGTCATCGTTCATTTCCTTCAAGCTGATATCGAAGCCCATCTTACACATCATGGCCACGTCGGTACGGAACTTGATGGAGGTATTCTTGTTCCAGCTAGTCACGTGGGCGCACATTGCCTTTGCCGGGAAGAACTGGGAGAATCCCCATTGGATATACAAACGCTCGATCGGATCGGTGTTGTCGCTGCACCAGAATTCCGTGAAATATTTCAATGCCTCGTAATCACAGCGGGCACCCCCACCGGAGCAAAGCATGATCGGTAGGTGAGGGTATTTCTCGGCTACCCGTTTGAATACGTTATAGACACCTCGTACATGGTCGATATACAATTGATTCTGTTTCTCTTTAAGATAGGGGGAATAGACATTGGTAATCGGGCTGTTGCAATCCCATTTGAAGAAAGCCAGATCCGGATTCTCGATCATGATATTATCCACCACGCTGAATACATAATCCTGTACTTTCGGGTTGCTTAAGTCTAAGACAAGTTGGTTGCGATAGTAATAGGTCTCACGATTCGGTAGATGGATCGCCCAGTCCGGGTGTTTCTCGAAAAGTTCGCTCTTGGGGTTTACCATCTCCGGCTCGATCCAGATACCGAATTTCACGCCGGCATCTTTAGCGGCCTGCACCAGATGAGGAATGCCGTTCGGCAACTTATCGTGTGTAACCTCCCAATCGCCCAATCCGGCCTTATCGTTTTGACGAGGGTATTTATTAGCGAACCAACCATCATCCAGCAAAAACATATCTACACCTAGATGCTTGGCTTCTTTCATTAGTTCCTCCAATTTCTTCTCGTTGAAATTGAAACCGGTCGATTCCCAGTTGTTCAGTAGGGTAAGGCGATCGCCTTTACCATCCTTGATCTGGTAATTACGTGCCCAATCATGGATATCACGACTGGCTTTTCCGGTTCCTTGGTTACTCAACGTAAAGATAAACTCAGGGGTGACGAACCATTCGTTCGGCTTCAATTCATAGGCGGACGCATAGGGATTGATGCCGGAGATGACACGAAGGTTACCGGCGTTGTCCACCTCGAACGTAAAGCGGTAGTTTCCAGTCCAACCGATCGTTCCCATTAAAACATCTCCTGTATTCTCGCTGGCCGGGGCACCTAACCCAATCTCAAAAAACGGGTAAGCGTGCATGGCGGCACGGGAGCCTAGTTTCGTATCGATAATCTTTTTCCCGAATTTCAAGTCTTGGCTGCTCATCTGTACTTCCTTGGCCCAGTCACCGCTAAACTCGGTCAATACATAGCGAGGACTCTCGAAATAAAGCATATTGGAAGCGTATTGGGTAATCGTGACCGGTTTTTTCTCCATATGACGAATCTCGGTCCAAGCCTTGATCACGTTTTCTTTAGCGAAGGTTACATAATGTAATTTAGCCTCCACTGGGTATACATCGTCTTTCAGGGAGATAATTGTCTCCGTAACGTTATTGTCTAGTTTCTTAGATTCGCTGGAAACATACTTGAATATGCTAGTCATGTTTCCGTCGTTATGCTGGATGGCGAAAGCCGGTTCGAAATAATCCTCCGCTCCTGAACAAGGATACACTTCCCATCCACGGGTTGATACGCTGCCATCCGTTCCGGCTTGGATATTCCATGAGAGGTTCTCAAATTCGGATTCGTTTACTAATTTATTTCCCAGATAAGTTTGGTAGAGCCGTCCGTTGGGGGCTACTTGTAAAATCAAGTCCGTCTCGTTGGTCGAGATTAAGATCATCTTTTGATCGGCGGCTTTTACGAATGGCAAACAAAAACACAAAAGGATAACTGTAAGTAATAGATTTTTCATGGTAAATTATTTGAATGTGTAAATAGTAGAGACGTAGCGTGCCACGCCTCTACTAGAATACATATTGTAATTAATTCTGCTCTTTCAGGATCACGTCGTGAGCGCCACCCTCAACGATACTTGTAGAGGAGACAAGCGTGATCTTGGCATGCTGCTGCAACTCTTGGATAGAGATGGAACCGCAGCTACACATCGTAGCGATCATCTTACCCAATGTTACGTTTAAATTATCTTTCAATTTTCCGGCATACGGTACATAGCTGTCCACGCCTTCCTCGAATTTCAAGGACTCGTTTCCACCCATGTCATAGCGCTGCCAGTTCTTCGCACGGTTAGATCCCTCACCCCAATACTCCTTCACGAAGTTGTTTCCGATTTTCATCTTCTTCGTAGGAGACTCGTCGAAGCGGGCGAAATAACGGCCCATCATCAGGAAGTCGGCACCCATAGCCAACGCTAATACCATATGGTAATCGTGTACCAAGCCACCATCGCTACAGATAGGGATATAAACGCCGTGTCTCTTGAAATACTCGTCACGAGCTTTCGCTACGTCGATCAAGGCGGTAGCCTGTCCGCGACCGATACCTTTCTGCTCACGGGTGATACAGATGGAACCACCACCGATACCTACCTTGATGAAATCCGCTCCGGCGTCAGCCAAGTAGTTGAAACCATCTTGGTCAACCACGTTTCCGGCACCAACCAGTACCTTGTCTCCGTAGGTATCCTTGATCCAGTGCAAGGTCTCGTACTGCCATTCGGAATAGCCGTCGGAAGAGTCGATACACAATACGTCAACGCCAGCCTCTACCAATGCCGGAACACGTTCCTTATAGTCGCGGGTGTTGATACCGGCACCTACTAATAATTTCTTATCTCCGCCGGATAACTCTTTCGGATTCTCACGGTGGCTATCGTAGTCCTTGCGGAATACGAAGTATTGAAGCTTCTGATCCTTGTCGATGATTGGCAATGTATTCAACTTATGATCCCAGATAATCTGGTTCGCCTCTTTCAAGGTCATGCCTAGCTCGCCAACGATTAGTTTAGCGAACGGGGTCATGAAATCTTTCACTTTCATGTCGATCGGGTCTTTGCCTTCACGGTAATCGCGACTGGTTACCATACCTAGCAATTTGCCGTTAGGCGTACCGTCATCTGTCACACCAATCGTAGAATGTTCTGTCCGGCGGACTAGCTCAAGCACGTCGGCCAAGGTATTCTCGGGCGTAAGGTTAGAGTCGCTGATAACGAATCCGGCCTTGAATTTCTTTACTTTGCGAACCATATCCGCTTGGCTCTCGATCGGTTGCGAGCCGAAGATGAAGGAAAGTCCTCCGTTGCGAGCCAACTCGATTGCCAGTTTAGGGCCGGAAACCGATTGCATGATCGCGGAAACGAAAGGAATATTTAATTCAATAGCGGATTTCTCGCCAGACTTGAATTTCACAAGCGGCGTTTTCAATGAAACGTTTGCGGGAATACATTCTTTGGTGGTTAAACCGGGAATAAGTAAATACTCACCAAATGTTCTCGATACATCGTTTAAGTAGATTGCCATAAGATTTTATATTTACAGGATGAGTTTTTTTAATTGCGCAAAAGTAGCGATTTCTGTTCATATATGAATCACATGTTTACATGAAATGTTCGAAATATGCGTCACGCAACATTTATAGTTATGGATTTGTTATTAATGTAGATTTAAAAAGGAGGAAAATATGAGAGTTGTAGTTGATAAGGCTCAATCCAGAGGGTATGCGAATCACGGTTGGTTGAAAACACATCACACGTTTAGTTTTGCTAATTATTACAATCCGGAAAGGGTTCATTTCGGGATGCTACGTGTATTGAATGATGATTCCGTGGCGCCGGGTGAGGGATTCGATATGCATCCACATAAGAATATGGAGGTTATCTCCATCCCGTTAAAGGGATATTTACGCCATGGGGATAGCATAAAGAATAGCGAGGTGATTACGCCGGGAGATATTCAGGTGATGAGCGCCGGTACCGGTATCGTGCATAGTGAGTTCAACGACAGCGGTAATGAACAATTGGAGTTCTTGCAAATATGGGTATTTCCCCGTGAGGAGAATACCAAGCCTCATTATGCCAGTTATGACGTGCGTCCGGTTACTTCGGAAAAGAATAAGTTGTCCTTGATCATCGCTCCGGATGGTAGCGCTCCTGCGTCGATCAACCAAGACGCTTGGTTCTCTTTAGGAAACCTAGATGCCGGTCAAGTAAAGGAGTATAAGCTACATAGTAAAAATAATGGGGTTTATTTATTCGTGATCGACGGAGAGGTGGAGGTAAGTAATACGATCCTGTCTAAGCGTGACGGGGCCGGATTCTGGGAAACCGAAAGCATTACGATAGAAGTCTTGAAGCACGCTAAAGTTCTTTTGATAGAAGTTCCGATGATGAAATAAATGTTGATAGGTTAGTGCTAGCGGGTATCTTAATAGTTGATGTAACAAAGCTATTAGGGTACCCGCTCTTTCTTTTTAATGTTTTATCGGTTTATCCGTGAAGTAATCGATCATCTGTAAGATCGCCCGGCTACAAGCTGGACAGAATGGAGCGTAATCACGCATCATACAGTGATCCATCGGGCGATAAATGCCTTTAGCGATGTAACCGCCTCCCTCGAATACGCCTGCCTTATCTTTATGAGCGTCATCTAATGGGGTAGGTACCGGTGTATTAGCCGGCAGAAGATCTTTCCATTTAGCATCGAAGTTAACCAAGGTCGTGATGTTCGGTTCCCAAGGCTCGTACTTCAAATTATAAAAATCTTGATAAGCGACCTCGGAACTGAAGTATTCATCGGCTAGGCCGGCGAAACTATGTCCGAACTCGTGAACGAATACGACTGGGGTACGTGGGTTATCGGCGGTTCCCATGGCATAAAAATTATACATACCGCCACCACCGTAAGCGTCCGTGTTTACCAAGATGAAGATTGCGTCGCAAGGAGCGTTCCATACGGCGTCACGTATAGACTTCATATCCGGGGTGGTTAAATAGCGATCTACCCCAAACGTATAATAACCGGAATTCAATGCGGTATTCTTGAATATACCTTTACCGGATACATCTGTTCCCGATTCTTCCGAAACGGCATCTACCGCCCAGACATTGAAATCTTCCCGGCGAGTGTCATAAGGCGGGGTCTTAAACAATGCCTCCGTAAAACGTTTGGCATCAGCTACAAATTTCTCTTGCTCGTCCGCCGTATAACCTTCCGCTAAGAATACGAGGTCTACTTTCCCGGAGGAATCCCCGTTATATCGGATTTTTGTGATCCGGTTTTCCTTGAGTTTCCCCCGGTCAATAAAAATACTGGCCGGATCAATCTCTTGTTTCAATAAAGGATGGAACTGCATGTCGGCCTTGTCTCTTGCCGTAATCTCAATGATGACAGGAGCTTTCGGATAGGGGATAGAGATGCTATTTGTCCAAGATTGTGTCTCGGTCTTCGCTTGCTCCGTACTTCTCCATTCTTCGAATAACGTATTGAATCCTCGTGAGTAGATCAACTCTTTACCGGCTTTATCATATACATTAATATAATACCCTCCATAACCAAACGGATCGATCAAGTTTTTGACCGGCCCCGCCCAGACAGGTTCTTCCCGGAGTTGTTGTATAGCGGCGGCTTGGAAATCCCAATTTCCACTCAATGCGAAATCAATCCGGAGACTTTTCTTCGTGAAGTGTTTTTCAAAATTAGTTTGTGCCAGACAAGTGAAACTGTAAAGAATGGCGAATAATAATAAGGTTATTCTTGCTCTCATAGATCTATAATATTTATCATGTGTCAACTTTATGACGCAAATGTATATTATTTTTTTTTAGATTTGCCACGATTAGTGTATTATACTCGTTTATAAATAAATTAGACCTATGTTTAGAGAGATCAGACGAAAAGACCGGATTTTGGATAATGAGTTGGCAATTCGTTTATTGGAGGAGGCGGAATATGGTTTTTTGGCCATGTCGGGGATAAATGGGTATGGGTATGGAATCCCGATCAATTATGTAAAGGAAGGGGATTCTATTTATTTCCATTGCGCTCCGGAAGGGTATAAGCTGGAATGTCTACGAGAAAACCCGAAAGTGAGTTTCACGGTAGTTGGCGCTACACAAATCGTTCCGGGAAAATTCACGACAGGTTACGAGAGCACTATCGCTTTTGGAGAGATACATTTGGATTTGCCGGAAGAAGAGCGTCGGTATGCCTTGCGGCTACTCGTGAATAAATATTCATCGGCGTTTAAGGAGATCGGCGAAAAGTATATTGAGAAATCTTTTTACCGGACTAATATCTTACGTCTAGATATCTCGCATATCTCGGGAAAGTGTAAACGATTGTCTCAATAGTATAAGAAAGGGGGCCTAGCCCCCTTTCTTGCAATATATCAATGATGGCTTAAATAATTAGAGACTCCTGCGTTTGTCGCTTTCATGGCGTCTTTTCCTTTGGACCAATTTGCCGGGCAAACCTCGCCATATTCTTCGAAGTGCTGTAAGGCATCGACCATACGGAGAGCCTCGTCTACGTTACGGCCTAATGGTAAATCGTTGATTACATAATGACGGATCAAGCCCTCTTTGTCAATCAGGAACAGACCCCGGTAAGCGACCGGATTTCCTCTGGAGATAAGTTCTCCACTTTCGTTTGTAATATAATCAGCGGCTAATACGCCAAAGTTTTCAGAGATGGTTTTGGAAAAATCGGATACGAGTGGATAAGTCACCCCATGGATACCTCCTTTATTCTTATCTTGGTTTAACCATGCGAAATGAGAAAATTGAGAATCGACGGAGCAACCAACCACCGCTACGTTACGTCTTTCGAATTCCTGTAACTTTTGTTGGAAGGCATGTAATTCTGTCGGGCAAACGAATGTAAAGTCCATCGGATAGAAAAACATGACTACATACTTCTTGCCTACATATTGTTCCAAAGAGAAATCCTCGATGATCTCATTGCCATTCACTACTGCCGGAGCGTGGAATTCCGGTGCCTTTTTACCTATTAATGCTTTCATATTATAATTAATTTGTTTGTTAAGTAACAAGCGTAAGTGAAGGTTTGTTGTTGCTTTTTTAGTAAAGAGACTGATTTTCTTGTGAAATAGACCTAAAGTTTATGCTTTAAAATTTCTCTGATTTTCAAAGATTTTATTTCTTTGTAACTTATTGATGTTAATAAAGAAAGTATATGGAGGTTTCCGAGGTAAAACAGCGTTTGCTGACAGATTTTTTTACATATTATCCCATGGGAGGTGCTCTGTATGATAAAAACGGTGCGCTAATTGATATAAATAAGTCCTTAAACGAGAAATTTCCTTTTACAAATGAAGCGGACTTCTTATTAAATAATCTTTTTCGTACAGATTTGTTGACCGATCTTCAAAAACAATATCTGCGTGGGGGAAGCGTGGTTTCCGGTTCTTTGCCTGTACCGTATTCTATCATCCCCTCAATGAAAGAGAATAGAGAGATTCTTGGATATACCTTATTATTAACGGGTAATCCGGCGGTCGGGCAGGAGGCAGCCGGTTATGACCGGGAATTGAAGGAATTGACGGACATGTCGCAAAAGATGGCGGAAGCGGTTCCTGATACGATCCTTTTGGTAAACAAGCAATTGATCGTAGAGCGGATTATCGCTTATGCTGTGGAGACTTGTATAACGCCGGAGTCGATCAATCGGCGTATCGATGATCTTCCGGGTTTCATTTATCCGGATGAGACTAAGCGTCGTGT